>JAYTJI010000101.1:0-5521 GCA_043731245.1 Methylococcaceae bacterium
CGTGAGGCCTTGGCATACACTCTTTGGGTCAGCATAGCCAGCGCTTCGTCGGAAGTCTTGCCCTGGTATCTGGCATAAAAACGTCGTAAATAAGTACGCCCTTCGTTATCTGCAAAACGTTGCAGGTATTCCTGGCGCTTTGGATTATCAGGGCTTTCAAGCCAACGCGCTATACCTTCAGGTTTATAAAGATGATGATATACAACATCACGCATCAAACGGATGAAGACCAGATTTACGGAATCACGCAACGCATGTCGTACTGACATGATTTTATTATTTTCATCTTTGGTAAAATTATTAAAATGATGGAGGCCACCGCCCGTAAAAAAATACTCGCCAGGCCCCGCTGAATACTTCCTATCCAGGGCCAGATTAAGCAAATCTTCTAAATTAATTTTAGGTGATACCCGGAGCTGTTCTATTACCCATGTAGATATATAGTCACGCGGATGCAATTCAATCTGACTGAGTTCCTGTGCAGGACGACCTTTATACTGCTGATACAAGTCGGTAACCAGCTCCAGATAATGCACCATCGTCCGAAGCTTAGAGGTAGAACCCAAATCCAGCCGTATGCCTTCGTTTATATCAAGGGGCTGATCGTAATTATCGGTTTGCACACGCAGTAGGTTGCCCGTTTTACCCCGCTCAAATAACATCAAACTGTAGACAATGGGAGCAAGATCAGTGTTTTCGTTAAGCATCCTGAAACCAAGTATACCTGCTGCTCGGGCTTCATTGGGTTGACTGAGTTGACGGAGTGCGTTGGTTACCGCTTGCTGGGTGGCATAGTCGAGAGTTGTTTTAACGGTTAAATCCAGGCGATCCAGCTCATAGTTGGACGTTACGCCCAGGGTCTTGGCAAGACGCGTACGCAAGACGTTTTGCGTCTTTCTTTCAGTCATGAATTTTGCAGGCACCGCGGCTAACCTCGGCGGACGAACAGTAGGCACCTCCATAGCCGCATTTCTCAGCGCTGTTGAAATAACGCCCTGCTCGGCCAATACCCGTAAATAGCTGTTGGTAAGATTCTGTAACGCGTCATAACCCCGCCCTAAAAGATAGGAAGGTCTTCTTTGTGACAACAAGGTACTCAGAACCTGCCGATAAGCTTGTGCCTGTTGCGGGCTAATCTGCTCAGGAGACTTGATCGCATCCGCACTAAGCAACCTATTAACCTCGGCAAAATCAGCGCCAAACCAGGCCGACAAACCATCGCCTAAGCCATGAATTTCGCCCAACTTCGGCGTAGCAGCGAGAGGCATGGTATTCAGATAAGAAAGCGCAATCTCCTGCCTCATTTCTAGCGTATCCGGCCCCATCAAATAGGCTCGCAACGATGCCGTGCCCATTTGGCGAAATTTATCCACAATCGAATTCGTGTAGCCATTCTTCGAATGACGGTATTTTTCTAACTGGGTCGCCAAAGTACTCCCGCCGGGCACTGTGCTGGTAGCTCCGAGTTTGTGCGCCATTAATTGTATTGCGGCAAACCCCAGGCGATCCCATTCAATCGCAGGATTAACGGTGGCATGCTCTTCGTTGAGTAACTCCCGGTTCTCTATAAAAAGCAAAGTATTTAGAATCAACGGCGGTATAGCCTGAAAATCCGGGTAGCCATAACTCGGATAAACCGCATTAAAAACAACCTGATCGGCTTTGTCGGTGATACGGAGTCCGGCCTGGTTTTTTTCGTGATAAACGGTAAACAATCCGTAATCAGCCAGCTCATCCATCATCGGCGAAAAAGCAGCCTGAGACGTAATGCTAAAACCTGACTTCTCCAAGCGCTTAATCACTTCAGGTAATAGTGTGTAGCCTAACCTTTGATCGTAGGGGCCATACTCAGGGTAACGTACCGAGGAACTGGGCCCGGAAGCCAGTTTAAATTTCAGTTGTTTGCTTATTGAAGAGAGATAGCGTGCTTGATACTTGGAAGTTTTCACTTCATCCCGTACAATTTTGACAATAACAAATCCGATTACGATCAATACGACAACAATGTACATCCCCAAAAGCTGGCGAATGACTCGATTATCCTTCTGCATGACGATCCGCCCCATTAAAACGTAAGGACAACCGGCTGTAGTTGTCCAGGAATTCAGTCTTCAACATGTGTTCAAAGTAATTGTTAATTTTTGGAGTGGAGTTCGGTCGGCAAGCTCCGTCTACAAGAACATGCCGTTATGATAGGATAATCGATAGCTTATTATAGCAAATAACAATAATTTTGAGCAGACATTAGTTTATCAGACGACTCTGAATTCCAGATCGGCCGGGAGCACTGAAATCAATACTCATCAACCTGGAAAGAGCATTTCACCACGAAGTTCACGAAGAAAAAACAGCGGTTTACAACGTCATATTCGTATAAAAATCTTCACCCTCACGGTGAATGTTAATGATTCTATAACTCTTTGAAATTCTTCGTGCGCTTCGTGTTCTTCGTGGTTGAACTGCCGAATTTAGGATCAAGTAAAAAGAACCCTGTTTTTTAAAAGCCATAACAGAATTTTACATCGAAAATACAACCTCATAGCCCGAAAATTTACGGATATTAATAACTCCGGTATCCAGTAACAAATACTGGCCTTTAATACCATGCAAAACACCTGATACTTCAGGGTTCTTATCAAAGTTAAACGATTTGATCTTTACAGGATACTGGTCTACCGGAAAATGTATGTCCACAATGGGGTCTTCGGGTAAAAACTCAATAGCCTGTTGACCAAACCGCTGGACAACTTCAGCCAGCCCAGTTTTACATACACTCACCAATTCATCACGTTTTTCAGCCAAATCTATAGGCTCTACCTGATTTTTAAGCATTTGCTGCCAGCTGGTTTTATCACTGACGTGTTTGGCAATGGCGACCTCAATCAATCCCGCCATATACCGGGACTGTACTTTAAAAATCGGCAATGCCTGCACTGCACCTTGATCTATCCAGCGTGTCGGGATTTGTGTTTGCCGGGTAATCCCGACTTTAACGCCGCTGGAATTAGCCAGATAAACAATATGCGGCTGAAAGCAGAACGCCAAACCCCAGTCGGGCTCTCTGCAAGTACCTGCTTCATAGTGACAGGTTTCCGGTTTCATAATACACATATCACATTGGGCTAATGAGATAAAACAGGGATAACAATAACCCTGATTAAAACTTTTTTTAATCAATCTGTTGCAATGTACACAAAAAATATGACCGGTGTACGTCAACTTGATCGACTTGCCGATGTATGGATTCAAGCCAATGCACTGATCGCCTAACGGTAAATCGTATTGAACCGGGTTATCCAGTCGAGAGTGCATTTTTTTCAATGGTCCCTGCATACAGGCATTCCTCTAAGTTGCTAAAAATAATTTCTATACTGGCCTCACTTGATAGCCCACTAAAGCGCTTTGTTTTTAACGCGAGTTCCCAGCAAGTAATCAAACCAAGGCCAGGTGACACACCAGTTTACCGAACAGTTGCCGCCGAGATGATGTTCATAATGCCAACGCAAATGCCGCTTTGCCCAAGCCGGGTCAAGGTGGGCCTTTCGATGTTTATAGTAATAAAGGGCCAGTGACGCATACACGGCGCTGGTAAATGAAGGCAAAAGCATAAATAGCGGCACATGTAACAGCACAATACCCGCCAACACCACCAATTCCTTGCTTTGGGTATTCCAGGTCGTTAATATCACAGCTTGATAACCGGGATCAAGCATCTCGTTTTTAGTACAAACAGCGTGATGTTCCAGCAAATGATAGGCCCAGAAGCTATGCTTATTTTGCCCCAGCGCATGCAGGACATACTTATGTATTAACCATTCCCCGGCATTGGCGTACAGCAACCCCAACAGAAATTGAACGGCTAAGGCTAGCATGGCGCCCGTTACCACAACTTAGTAATCTCCCAAAGGTAACTCAAAGGCCCAGCCAGTTCTGGGGCTTTAAATAACTTTCATAAAGGATAGCTTCCGGGCTGCCGGGCTCAGGCTCCCAATTGTATTTCCAGCGGGCTATTGGCGGCATGGACATCAAAATCGATTCAGTCCGCCCACCGGATTGCAGGCCAAACAACGTGCCACGGTCATAAACCAGATTAAATTCAACGTACCGGCCTCGGCGGTAGAGTTGAAAATCACGCTCCCGGTCAGTATAGGGCGTGTTTTTACGTTTCTGCACAATAGGTAAATATGCATCAATATAATGGTTGCCCACGCTTTGCATAAAAGCAAAACACTTATAAAACTCCCACTCATTTAAATCATCAAAAAACAAGCCACCTACGCCACGCGTTTCATTTCTGTGGGGCAGAAAAAAATACTCATCGCACCATTGTTTGTAAGTGGGGTAAATATCATGCCCGAAAGGGTCGCAAGCCAAGCGTGCGGTTCTATGCCAGTGTATAACATCGTCTTTAAAGGGATAAAACGGCGTTAAATCAAAGCCGCCGCCGAACCACCAAATGGCCGGTGAACCGGGTTTTTCTGCAATTAAAAAGCGCACATTGGCATGTGACGTTGGCACATAAGGATTTTTTGGATGAATAACCAGCGACACACCCATCGCATGAAACTGCCGATTAGCCAGCTCAGGGCGCTTAGCGGTTGCCGAAGCAGGCAAACTAATGCCTCGGACATAAGAAAAATTCACACCACCCTGTTCGAACACCTCACCATTTTCTAATACGCGGCTTCTGCCACCGCCACCTTCAGCCCGATCCCAAATGTCTTCAATAAATCGCGCTTCAGGTTCTTCGCCTTCTAACGCAAGGCAAATTTGATCTTGCAAGTTGAGCAGATAGTTTTTTACTTTGGTAATATCATCAGTGTTCATGGGTAGCTCAGTTGTGTTTGAAATGCCAGTGATCAAGAAATCCAGAACAACAATAATACCCTACAACAGCATAATCGAGTAGACCGGCGCTGCTTACCACTTTACTTAAGGGAGCCTCTAAAAACTGCCTATTCATGCTTCGACCAGCTCAGCATAAACGGATAAGGCACTGATTTACAAATATAACCGTTCGCACTGAGCTTGTCGAAGTGCAATTTTTAGAGACTCCCTTAATAGCAGTAATTACCGGTTTTATTAGCTTCATAACGCGTCTTTCCACTGCTAAAACCAAATAATTCTGCAATCAACTCAGGCGCTTCTGCATAGACAGCTCCTGACATAAGCCGCGACCCAATAATTCTGTCCGCATCTGATCAATTCGCCGTACACCAGGACTATTCCCGCAAGGCCGATAACTGAGGATTATCAGTAATTTCGCTGCTGAACACCTGAACATTAAGAAATTCAATAAATCCAAAGTAAAAATGTCACACCATTGAGAATTATCCAGCATCAAAATAAAGGTTGAGTTCTTGCTCAATGTCTCAAAAAAATCGGCGCCTTCCCGTAACATACGGCCGCTATTGATATGCCACACTTTCGACTGAAGCATGACAGACTCAACAGGATCCAATACATTCAGCATTTGATAAAGCCAGGTTGGCGCTACTTGATTCAAACGCTCAATGAGCAA
>JAYTJI010000102.1:0-8648 GCA_043731245.1 Methylococcaceae bacterium
CATCCTCCTATCATGAACGAGGTTTAAGCGCTTGTCAGACTCACAACCGTTAGAAATACAGAGCTCCTTCAGACTCATTTATCATTGGAAGAGGCTGTAAGATGTAATCCTCAACGCGTAAGGCGTAATCTATAGGGCGCAATAACGCGTAAGTCGGATAATATGTAGGGTGTATAAGCGAAGCGTCATACACCGAATGTTTAATTAACAACCAAGTGCCTGATTAGACGCGCAATTCTTGCAAGCTTCGGACAGGTAAAGATTTTCCGTGCGTCGTAATCCGCCATTTCGGTGAACACCACAGTTGGCGGATTACGCCGCGCCCAGAGGACAAACAAGACGGACAATCCATGTGTTTGCGCGGCTAATCCGCCCTGCATTTGATCGGTCTTACGACCTTAAGTTGCCCGACAAGGCTGCTTCGGAATAATCCAACTGAGTCCGCATTGGCTTTGTGCATCCTTAATCCAAAGAACTCGCCGACAGATAATTCGTCGTAAACGGCGCGTTAAACCTGACACCCGCCAGGATTTTCCCATGCAGGGGTTTTTATGGTAGATTGCTATCGCTGGACACTGCCGCCTGATACTGATGGTTTCACCTTGCGTTGGCGTCCAACCAAATTACAGCCAAGTTAGGCGCAATAAGCGATAGCCGTTTTTTCCATGTCGGTCACAAACCACTCGGCAGAATAGCGCAACGCATACCGTCCTAGCCGCTAATCACGTTCTCGTTTAATTCAAGCGTGGCTTTTTATATTTTTGGGGGTAATAAAATGGCGGAAAACTTAGGCATTAAAATTCTGAACAATGTAATTAATTGGTTACAAACGCAATTAAAAAAACGTGAGTCATGGGATGAAATTACGATTTTTGTTATTAGCCTGCTAGCATTAATTGCGTCACCTATCCTGAAATACGCCGCTTGGTTTGGTTTGGCTTACAGTGGTTGGAGCTTATGGAAAAAATTTAAAAAATCCTAATGGGTCATTGCAATAAATTAAGGGCGAAGAAAGACCGCTAGGGTCAGTGTTGTTGGCTACCCACTTAAAGGCGGGACAGTTTAAGGTTAATCCGTTCGTGGTGAGCTTGTCGAACCATTAGCGGCACACCATCCATCCTTCGACTGTTCGACAAGCTCACAGCTCAGGACGAACGGTGTGCCTTGTTGAGTATCCCGCCTTAAGTGGGTAGCCGTGTCATTGGTCTTGTATTCTGGGGATCTTAGCTTTTTGGGCATACTTGCCCCTGTGCGTTGCAAGCAGACAGCCAAAAAGATGTAATTCAAAGCTGCTTAAAATTGGCAGACTTTTTTAAGCCAGCGTTATATCAATATTTCTGCCCAGCGCCTTAGCAGCTGCTTCCAGTTGATCCAGCCTTGATGCGTGGCTTAAATCAAACAAGCGATGAGAAGCGCATCAATCACGATTGATGCGCTTCACTGCGTCAGACAATCCTATCCAACTCAAGCCAGTTTTCCCGAGTTTTTAATCATCCCGGTCAGTTTTGCTTGAATCTCTTGACCGCTCATTGCGCTCACGTTGCTGACGTTTGCAATACGCCGATACTAACTCGTTGCCAGCAGCATTGTTTGACGCCTCGCGTGCCGCAACCCCGGTATCAGGAAAATCCGTGAACAAACCATCGACACCCAAATTGTAATAATAAGTCATTTCTTCTTTAGGATTGGTAAAGCCGTAACCGCTGGCATCGTTGCGGAAGGTAAAGGCGTGAACCAATAAACCTTTGTCGTGGGCGCTTTCCAGTACGCCAGTGCTACCATCGACGCGGCGGTCGTTGATAGTGAGTGTACCGTCACCATTACGGTCGATACCGTCAGCTACGGTTTTAACCAGATAGGGTTTCCACGGCCCAATCGCATCGGCATAAGATTTGACGAAATTCAAGCCTTCTTCAGTGAGTAAATCTGCGAAAGTGCGGGGGTCTTTTGAGACTACAAAATCATAAGGTTGACGGGACGGCGCAACCAGCGAGAGTGAGCCATCAGCATTTACATCGTCGGCATCAATCAATTGCACCAGTTTGATGTCTGTTTTACGGTTCAGGAATCTCAGGTTGCCCACTTCAAAAGACTGGATAAAAACCGGAGCACATTCACTGTTGCCGTAGGCTTTATGGAGCGTCGCCAGTAGTTTGTTTTCAAAAAAATGCGTGCCAAACAATTTACGATTGCGTTCATCCCGCACTTCAGCATGATAGGTTGAATGCTTAATTTCAGGATAAATACCAATAGTACGTCCAGTTTCCCTGCTCTTTTTCTTGGCTAAGGCAATAATTTCATTGAGGGTTGGAATTTGGTAAAGGCCATTAAACTGCTGATCACGATTAGCGCGTGCCTGAACGGCACGTAGCGTTTTAATTTCCGCCAGGGTAAAATCAGTGACGAACCAGTCGTTGTATTCAATGCCATCGACAAAACGCTTGGTTTTACGGCTGGCAAATTCCGGGTGGCTGGCAACATCGGTGGTGCCGCTTATCATCGGTTCGTGGCGGGCGATCATTTGGCGGTCTTTGGTTAGCACCAGATCGGGTTCAATATAGTCGGCACCCAGTTCGATAGCCAAGGCATAGCCTTCCAGCGTGTGTTCAGGTCGATAACCAGACGCACCGCGATGGCCTATAACGATAGGCGTCCGGTATTCATAAGATGTAGCTTGCACGTTAGTTTGAAAACTCAGGATAGAAATTACCGCAGCTGCGATTAAGGTTGGTTTATGTAATTGGCTTAGCATAGTGGTTTCCTTTTAATTTTGGAAAAGTTTAGGCAAATAACTTGGATTTAAGCTATTGCATTGGGAAAACTGCCGAGGTCAAAGCGTTTCATCCCGGCAACCTATCATCAGTCTCTGTCTGAACCTGCACGGAGCGTTTTGCTGAATACGGTTACACCGTCAATGTCTTTTAAATCAACTGTCAAAGCCCGGCTTTTTCTATCGATGTTGACTTCGCCAAAAAATTGCAGGCCAGCATAAGGCGATAAATTAGCTTGTCCAGCTGGCGGCGCTTTGGTGAAAACCACTTGTGGACCAAACGTGCCGTCAGTGCTGTTAGGGCCAAAGGAACCCGCATTAAGAGGGCCGGCTACAAATTCCCAAAAGGGTGAAAAGTCTTTAGTCTGAGCCTTATTAGGATCGTAAAAATGGGCGGCAGCATAATGCACATCAGCCGTCAGCCAAACAATGTTATTGATATGCTCATGTTTAATGAAACTCAGCAAGCGGGCAATTTCCAGCTCACGTCCGGCCGCCGGGCCATTATTACCGTTAGCGATAGCTTCCCAACGCGCGCGGCCTTGGGCATCAACACCATCGCCGATATTGAGGCCGACCGGCATATCGGATGAGATGACTTTCCAAGTTGCATTTGAGCGCTTCAGCTCATTCTTCAGCCAGTTAAGCTGCGCTTCACCCAAAAATGCCGTTTCCGCGCTTTCTTGAGTCTGGAGGTTATTGGTGTTGGGCCCCCGGTAACTGCGCATATCTATAACAAACACGTCTAATAATTTGCCATAGGAAAGTTTCCGGTAAATACGTTCAGGTTCTTCGGCATCATGCGGACGCAACGGAGCGTATTCAAGAAAGGCTTTAGTCGCACGGGCGATTAATAGCGGAATATCCTTAACGGTGTAACGGGTATCTGCACTTAAGTCTTTAGAATCCGAAAAATTATTGACGACTTCATGATCATCCCATTGCCATATTTGCGGAACTTCAGCATTAAAACGGCGCAAATTTTCGTCCAGCAGATTATATTTATAGCGGCCGCGAAACTCATCCAGTGTTTCGGCGACCTTACTGACTTCCGGGGTGACGAGATTAGTCCATATCCGGCCGTTTTCAGCGGCTTTACTGGCCTCAATGGGGCCGTCGGAATACACGTTGTCACCACTTTGAATGAAAAATTGTGGCTCAACCTGGCGCATGGCTTCATATATTTTCATGCCGCCAAAGCTTTCATTGATACCCCAGCCTTGCCCTGCGGTATCCCCACCCCAAACGAAACGGATGTTGTCACGCTTGCCGATTGTAGAGAAATGGCCAGTTACCGGCTCACTTTTGACACGGGCATTGGTCAAATCCTGGAACCAGACTTTAACAAAAACCTCGCTGCCTTCAGGCAGTCCGACCAAATCCTGACGGGCGGTAAAATCGCTAGATTCCAGTGCGTATGGGCCACGGATAATCTTAGAATTATTGAACTGCTCATTAAACGCATATTCCACCATCATGCGGGTCGGACGGTCGGCACGACTCCACACGATTGCGCGTCCCGGTGCCGGATCACCAAATTGGATGCCTTGTTCCACCAATGGAACATCACTCGCCGCCAACACATTGGTGACTGACAATGCCAGGAAAAGCGGAAGGGCGGCCAAGCCGGCCGCCAAACTTAAATGCTGCGGAATCTTACAGAAATTTTGGTTTAACCTTTTCATAGGTGTACTCCTTTGTTGCTGTTGAGAAGGTTCGGATTATAGACATACTTAGGTGACAGGATTATTAGCGCTAGATGACAGAATTGTTAAGGCGGGAATAATTCATAAATTGGAGTGGCCTGATCATCCTAAAAAACGCAGTTGGGGCTTTTGGAAGTCGATTGTGCTGAGCCACTCGAAGCATAGAGAGCTTTCACAAACTCAGCCGTTTGGATTTTATGTATTGACGGAGGCTTTGCCATTAATGGCCGAATGTGTTAAAAGCTAAAGCGACTTCCGCGCTACCCGGATGTCACTTGCCAAAATGTAAGATAAAGCGTTTAGTTTCATTTCTTATCGGAGCGATACATGCCGAAGTCCACTTCAACTTACTGGAATACCTTAAGCTCAGAACGTTGGACATCCATCAAAGGGCTGGAAGACATGGCCGAAGAACTAACGCTGAGTACCGATCCACTTTCAGGGGAGTACACGAGATTGACCCGCTTCCTGCCCGGCGCAGACACATTCCCGTTAGGAGGAAAAACGCATTTATACCCCGAGGAAGTATTCATTGTCAGCGGTCGTCTTTACGATAAGGCATTTGATATTTGGCTGGAAGCCGGGCATTACGCCAGCCGACCTCCCGGTGAACTGCACGGGCCATTCAAAACCGACATCGGCTGTGTGGTACTGGAAATGTCGTTTCCCAATCGCATTGGTGATGTGTAATGTCGCTTACGCCAAAACACTCAACCAAAGCGTGATCTTTCAGCACTATTTTTTTCAAGTTTTCCCCAAGCTCCGCTTGATCATCTTTACGATAGAACGGCATCAATTTGATTTTTGACAATATCGGTTTTGAAGTTCTGGAAAACATCCTTACGCAGGATGAGGTGCAATGCCTGTGTAAAGTGTTACAAGCGCACAAGTTACAGCCTCTTAGTGGCGGAATTCGGCGGATTGAGCAATTAGTGCCTGAGATTGCGGTTTTGGCACAATCAGAAAAGATCTTGTCCATTGCTAAACGTTACTTAATTGCCGAACCTCAGTTGGTGAGGGCGATTTATTTTGATAAATCTCCCAAAAATAATTGGTTTGTCACTTGGCACCAGGATAGAACCGTTACTGTTTCGGAACGTTTTGAAGCAGAGGGCTGGGGGCCATGGTCACTCAAGGCTGGGGCATGGCATGTTCAACCGCCGTTAGCCGTGCTTGAAAACATGATTACCATTCGGCTGCATCTGGATCCCTCTACAACTTCAAATGGCTGTATGAAATTTATACCCGGCTCGCACAAGAATGGCTTGATCAAGTCGGGTCAAGTGCAAGAGCACATCAAAGGCAGCAACGCTGTTTATTGTGAGGCTTCATTAGGAAGTGCGCTTATTATGCGCCCCCATATTTTTCATGCCTCCGGGAAGGCGACATCACCTATGCCGAGAAGAGTGTTGCACTTTGAGTATTCGAGCTATAAGTTACCTGAAGGAGTTGCTTGGCTTAGAGACCTTTGAAAGTGTTCTGAAAACAGGCTTAAAAAGCGTTTTTTCTATTTTTCAAGCCTTTTCAAGTGATTGTTTTTACTTAAGACCGGAATAAAAAAACATGTTTTTTTACTCCACACACTAATACTTTCACCGTCTCCTTAGCTAAAAATACCTGATCTATCAATGTCACTTTGCAACTAATTTAGCTGTTGACAACAATACGGAGTTTTTTATTCGGCTTACCGGCAAGCTCAATACAAATAAAGCCCCCTGCCCGCTTTCCGCCAGTTCAATCTTGCCACCGTAAGCTTTTAATAATGACAGCGTGATTTCCAAGCCTAAACCGGTACCACCGGTATTTCTGCGTGTGGTAAAAAAAGGGGTGAATATCTTGTTACGATTGGCCGATGAAACACCGGCGCCATTATCATGCAGACTGAGTTCCAAGGTGTTTTCGTGAAGTCTCGCGGCAATTTCCATCCGCTTCGCCGCATGCTGCAAGCTGTTTTCGAATAGATTGATGAGTATCAAATCCAGCGCATCCGGGGCAATCGCCAATACGGTATCAGGCAGGCTGGTGTAATGCAGTTGCAAGCCCCGTTCAAGGTAACGGTTTTGCAACGTGGCAATAACATCAGGCAGAACACTATTCTGACGACTAGGCTCCATAACATCGGCACGGGCAAGCTCCAGCAGGCGATTAACCAGCTGCTTTAAGCGTTGGGTATCAGCTAGCAGGTTGTCAATAAAGCGCTGCCGCTGTTTGCCGGGCATGGTGTCCAGATGATCCTGGAGCAATTCCAGAGCACCTTGCATGGAGGTCAGCGGGGTTTTAAATTCATGCGAGACATGGGTTGCAAAACGCTGGATATAATCGGTGCGCTCCGCTAAGGCTTGCGACATACTGGCGAAGCTTTCCGAAAGCAGCGCAACTTCGTAAGTAATAGGATTTTTCAGCGGCTCGACCCATTTTTGCTCACCCTGCTTAATGCGCTCAGTCTGGCGAATGAGTTGACGAATGGGGCGCGAAATGGTGGCTGACACCAGTAGCACCAGCAACACAACCAGTACCAGCACGCTGAAAAAGGCAATCATAAATTTTTTTCTAACTGCAAACAGGTGCTTGAGAATATTATCCGGTGTGCGCGAAAGATAGATAACGCCTTGCAAGTGCCGGTTTTCCAGTATAGGAAAAGCAACAAATACGCGGATATAGGTGCCTCGGCTCATTGAATACAAAGGCGGTGGTGGTTCATCAGAAATACGCTGATGAATCGTGCTGGCATAGTGCCCATCCAAAGCACGCCGAACCTCTGGAATGTCGGCTAGCGACAGCCCAACTTCCTCGCGCCCGGCAATCACAGTGCCATTCATATCCAGCAGACGCATACCTGACAGAGTGATATGCTGGGTATCCAGCATCACCGGACGCATCAACATCCCGATTTTTTGGGCAAGATCATCCGCCGGTATTTGTGCCGGGCGTGCTGCCGGGCGCGGCGGTTGAATCGGGTTAATTAAACTCAATGTTGGTATGACAGGTTCGTAAGTCGAGGTTGACGCCTTCAGCAACGGCAGAATTTTTCCGTATGGGGTATTTTCATGATGCAGATTGCGCACGAGTTGGCGAAAAGCCGCAGACAGTACAGCTGATTGCGAAATAAGTTCGCGCTCAGTTTGTTGCACCAGTTCGTTTTCATAAATACGAAAGAAATACAGCCCACCCAACGGCAATCCCAACACCATAAGCATAACCATCAATAAAATATTCCTGAGTCGAAACAGGTGTCGATTCAATAAAAAATTCCTTAATCGAAACAGGCGTCGATTTAAAATAGGCAGTTGAGCATCTATAGGCATGAGGCGAGCTTGTAACCGACACCATGAACGGTTTCTATCACCGCCTCGCAACCGGCTTCATTGAGTTTCTGGCGAATGTGGCGAATATGGCTGTCGATAGTACGGTCACTGACGTAGACATTGTTGGAGTAGGCACTGTGCATAATCGTGTCGCGGCTGAAGACACGATTGGGTTGGCGTATCAACAGCTGTAGCATGGCGAATTCGGTAGCAGTAAGATTGATAGCCTGGTCATGCCAGCTGACCGCATGTTGTTCAACCTGAATACACAGCTTGCCATGATGCAGACTGCCTGCTTCGATTGCAGGTTTTGGCGCGGCGTGTATGCGCTTGAGAATAACGTTGATACGTGCGACCAGTTCACGCGGACTGAAAGGCTTGGTGACATAATCATCACCACCAATTTCCAAACCTAATATCCGGTCGATTTCATCATCGCGTGAAGACAGGAACAAAATCGGCACCTCGGAGGTTTTGCGGATTTCACGGCAGACTTCCAGTCCATCAAACTCCGGCATGTTGATGTCCAGCACGATCAGATCAGCGGCCAGTGTGCGGAAATGCTGTAATGCCTGACGCCCATCTTCTGCCAAAGTCACTTGCATACCCGCTTTTTCCAGTGCAAAACTGATCACCTCGCGGATATGAGCGTCATCATCTGCTATCAGAATGTGTTTGTTCATATATTTTATCTTTATTGGCGTATTTACGGTGAATAGGAATGAAAATAACCTGAGCATTTGCACAATGTGGGAGCGGCTTTAGCCGCGCTCTTCGCGGCTAAAGCCGCTCCCACGATAACTCCCTATGTCCAGGTTATTTAGTTACCGTTCCTAAGCCTCCCCTGCTGAACGATAGCCTGGCGCA
>JAYTJI010000103.1:0-8779 GCA_043731245.1 Methylococcaceae bacterium
ACGCCCGGAAGCAATCAGGTCTTTACGCGGCTGGTAATTGACATGAGCAGATATGATATGGCTTTCTCCCCTATAAGGATCGGTGCCGCCTTTTTGTTCTTCCAGACGGTGTTCGTAACGGCCCAACGCATTCCAGCGGTTACTGTCAACCTGCCGCCAGGCAAAACCTATTTGTTGACGAATACGCCATAATGCATTGTTTTCAAATGAGCTTTCTTGTATCGACAGGCCGTTACGTGCAAGCAGGCTCCAGTCCTTGTTTATTTTGTACGCCAAGCCTATGGTGTTTAACCAGGAGTTGCCGCTGCTGGCAAACCGCGCCTCAAGGCTGCCGGTGAGCTTGTAACGTGGGTCGGCGGTATATTCCGCCAATGCAGTAATAGCGGTTGAATTGTTGCCGGATTGCCCAGCAAATGCTCGGGTTGTCTCAAAGCCGCCGCCAACCCGTAAGCCTTTAGACAACTCCCAGGTTTGGCGCAAACCTGTCGCGGCTTGAGCTTCCCGTCCATTAATAGCATCTCTTAAACGGTATTCACTAAACAGTCGTCCGTCCTTGTTGTAAGCGCTTTCAACACCAATCACAGCCTGACTGTTTTGCTGCGTAGAGTTAAGCGCATAGGGGCTGTTAAGTGATGAGATAAACTCATAACGCCCGTAAAGCCGGGTTTTATCATTCACTAAATAGCCACCGCCTACCGCAAATACATGCTTATTGATGTCTAATATGTCTTGTTCAACCTCGGTGTAGATGTCAGCACCCTTTATCCAGGGTATTTTAGCCCCCAGTTTACCGCGTATGGTGATGATGTCACTGGGCGAACCAAGCAGGTTGTTTCCTTGCGGCTGCGCTATTGCGAAGCCCACTTGCGTCTGCCCAATGGAAGTACCCACCCCGCTTAAGCCTGCCTGCTGTGCGCCACCAGCGAAGGTATTGCCTGTCAACAGTCCGGTACTCAGCTGCTGCCCATTTGCCAAATCCTGGTGAACGGCCCGCATTCCGAGCTCTCCTCTTATCAATGCGTTGAACGCATGTTCTATACCGGCAAATAACCCTGTACGCATACCGCCTGTACGGCTATCTTTACTATACACGCCTTGCCCGACCAAGTTAGTTTGCTCATCAATTTTGTATTTTGCGTTGGCAGTCGCTTCAGTGCGGCCATTGCTGATACCGGCAGTGGGGTTATTGAAATTTTGATCAGCATGTGTTACCTGAGCATTGGCCTTAAAATCAGCCCCTTCATGCCTTAGTTCGATGCGTTCGGCCAAGCCTTCACCGCTAATACCTGCTGTATTTTGGTTTATATATCCAGGGATGTTTAAACCGTTTAAACCCTGAATGCTTTGCCCTCCGGAGCCTATATTATTATTTTGCCCACCATTAAAGCCAGCGTTAACTGCGCCAGTATTAGTCCGCGCCACTTCGCCAATCAGACTGGTTTTCTCTCCCAATTTAACAATAGCGGTACCGCCCATGACCTGGGTCTTTTGCTGTGGATTTTCGTCACGCGCATAAGATGCGCCCAGCTCTATGTTATCCGTCACTTTTATGCGGCCATCCACGCCACCTTTAAAGAAGTCCTTACTAGCTTTCGTCGATTCGTAGGTTATGCGAATGGTGCGCGGGTTTAAATTTTCATCCAGCGATGCCACCGGGCCTTTAAAGAAAATTTCTTTGGTCACCAAATCTATGGAGTAGTCTACGAACCGGCTCATCGGTTTCGATTCGATAATAAGGGTAGGTTGATTTCTATCCCGCACCAGAACTTCTACTTTTTCGCTATTTTCAAACAGCGAATCCGCACCCGGCAACCGGTAAGGGCCAGAGGTACCGTTGGCGGGTATTTCGATGACTGTTTGTGATAGGTTGTCGAAGCTACCCCAGGCATTGCCACTGATCTTACCGCTTTCATAATGGCCTTTTACTCCGGTAGCCGAGCGGCTGTATTGGCTGAGCCTGCGGTCTACACTGTTTGGGTCTGCCGTGGTAAAGTCGCCATAGAGCAAATAAGACCGCTCTTTATCGACACGCAAATAAATTCTTTGCGTAGATTGGGCATCGAAGCCTTTTAACGATGAATCGCCATAGATCGGATAAAAATTGTCCGGCTGTATATCTCTAAATAAACGCTGTTTGGTTTTTTTATCGCTGTCATAGGCGGCCGTCAATAAGTAATCACCCTTTATTGTGCCTTTAAAAAAGAAAGCTGCACGACCGCTGCCACTTACGTCGGTACCGGATACGGAAATATTACGTAATTCACGCTCAAAAGCATCATAAGCGTTAGGCGCATTAACATTGACTTTGCCGACTTTGTTAAAATTCACCACGCCTTCAATGATACCGGCACCGATCAGTGGGCGTAATTCAGGCAGAAAAGCGATTTTAACCTGCTCCTGTAGCTCACTACCAGCGCTCACCCGCACAAAGGCATCGGTGGGGGAGCCAGGCGGCAGGATGCTGAATTCGGCGGTGCCGCCTGTCATAAAGACTTGTGTTCCCGGCTCGTCCGGATTGAGATCCTTGTCCACCCAGGTACCCTGATCCAATTCCAGGGTTAATTGCGTACGCACTGTCACCGGCACGCCGTTATCATCGACCAGACTAATCTTGACTTTTACCGGTGTTTTAGAGTCCGCTGGCGATGTCGCTGGCGCATCAATTTTAATTTTCCCCGCATTGCCTGGTGCAACCACGCTCAGACTCTTTTTTTCGCGCATATTGCCGAAGGCATCAGCGACTTCGAGCAGCAAAGTATTTTTGCCCGGACGTAAATTAACGCCGATGTATTCCCATGCTTCCAATTTTTTGTCAGCTATCGTGGATTTCTTGCCGACGCTTTGAAGAGATTCTTCCTCACCATTCACTTTCAGGTGAAAGGTTGAACCCAACTGCCCTTTAACCCGGACATTTACAACGTCTACTGGTAGGGTATCCCCATCCTTAAGGTCGATAAATCCGGGTGTGTTATCCATACCTTTCACCAATTCTTCCAACGGGATGACCGAAGGCCTATGCGGCGCGGCATCTTGTAAACGTTTAGCAGCTAGCGATTGGGTGAGTTCCCATGGCATCACCGTATGATAAACGCCACTATTGGTGTTAGTGATATTACCGACACTTTTATTTATATTGTTTACGCTATCTATATTGCTTAAAGCTTGTGGCCCTGTAGGTGTTAATAAACCCGTAGCAGGCAGCGCCCGTGGGTCTGAATCATTAGTCGCACTATAATCAGGATTGAAGCGTTGGCTGATAATACCCACACCATCTTGAATCGGCTGCTCTTCCAAAGCTTTACGGCGATGCGTGACTTCCTCGACAACGGCATCAGCATTGCAACTGTCAACTGCAAAATCAGCCTTGTGCAATTCACCCTTTTTAAGGTCAACAAAACGGCTGTCCCCTTTGCCGGAATTGCGGTTGCTCAAGACAATTAAGTGAGCGCCTCTAGGCAAAGTGGTATTATCGAGCTTAAGGACGTGGGTAATGGGCGACAAACCGTATAGACTGTATTTACCCTCTACATCAGTTACTACCGACGTGCCGTCTTCCATTATTAAGCGCACGCCGGGCACGCCTACTTCCTTATTGTTCTGCACCTTATCCGAGGGGCAACCATCAAGGTAAACTTTACCCACCAAGTAAGCTTCGTCAGAGAATACCCCGCCGGTGACCGTGACCGCCCAGGAACTTTGATTGGAGTTAAATATGTCGCTGAAAGCCTGGGCGCGGTTGACCGAGCTTTTTTCCAATGATGAACCAACGCCGACTTGTAATTGATACGTCAATTTTATCGGGGTATCGTTAGCCCAGCTTAACCCAGTCAAATTAAACTTAATCGGTGCGCCAGGATAGCCTTCAGGCTCAGGCACCGCTTTTCCGTCCAGACGGGAAGAACCGGGCAGCAGACGAAAACCACGCGGTAACACGTCGTTTATCTGCACATTATCCAGCGTTCTCCCTGTATTGTTTCTCAGGGTCAGCGTATAAGGGATGATGTCACCCAATTCCGCCGCGATCTTACTGCCTTCCTTGTTAAGGAAGATCTGATGCTGTCCGATACTATCAACCGGATCCAGCGGAATGTGGTTATTAAAGACATCACTATTAACACTGATCCGGAAATTAAGGTAATAGGTAGTATCCTGTCCATCAGCAGGCGGCCCGGTTTGCGGCTGCACATTACCTGCTGGAGCAATGCCCGGTTTAACCGGTATACGGACAGACGGTGAAATCAGGCCGGAACCGGCAGGCGGTGTGACAGCTATATGGTACTGGCAATCATCGGCGATATTTAAAAAGAAGCTATAACCCCCATCTGCCAGAGTAGTCATACTGACACTGCCATCCGCATTGTAAGCATAGCTAATATTAGAAGGATTGAAAATATCAGTGACGATAATCGGCGTCACAGCGCCAGGGCAACTGTCCCGGAACAGTGCGACGATAGCACCCGGCACAGGTTGGCGGTTTACTGAATTGTAGACAACACCGGAGGGATCGATGGGAACAGACGGTGAGTTGGAAGATGAGCTAAGTAATAGCGCTGATTCCGAATTAGGGCCATTCAGACTGGCACCAATAACGACATTCACAAACTCGCGCTTAGCCCGGGACAAACCAGGTGCCAGGGTAACACGCACGCTATACTCAAGGGTGGCCGTTTCGGCAGGCAACAGGTCTTTGCTGCCATCCACCATTTGAACTTTGGTTTCAGGATTGTAGCTGGACACCCCCGATGAGCAGGGCGCATCCCCAGTATAGTCCGGATTAACCTGTAACTGACCGGATATGGCGTGCGGCTTTTGCGTTAGTGTCCAGGCAGTGACCGGAGCCGGGGCTTCATAGGTACGGAACGTGCAATTGAGGTTATCAACCAAACGGATAAAATGTGCCGGCACGGTGCCGGTATTGCTTATTTTTACGGTGTAAGCTATATCGTAAGTATTGGGTTGCCCAGGAACGACGACAGGCGCTGCGGAAGTTTTTAGCACCTCGATTCTAGGAAGTGCCGCCTCTGAAACTGTAGCCAATACTGTATTGGATGCAAGGTTTCGCGTGACTGTGGAACCCTCAATCGTATAAGTGATTGTAGCCTGATTGGTAACGACCGATCCTGCTTGCGTAACGGCATAGGACGCATGGATTGCACACAGCAACCAAACCGCAAAACTGATTGCTAATTGCCAAGCACTAAAAAGTCTTTTGGCTTTTTGGGTTGAGCTTAGATTAACAATTGAGGGGATCATTATCGTTTAAGCCTTAAATTTTCTGAGAAGAAACCATACTGTTGGTGGTTGATGCGCGGCGCTACGTTTAGCACAGCCTGCAATCATGCGTTCAGAAAATGTTTTCAATGCCGGTTCTCAGTTTGATGGTTATGGTTCATATTATCGGCCCCTTCATTTTTGCAAGCAGTCTTAAGGATACGGGTGTGATTAAAAATGCGGTTTTTTTTCATTCGGGTAGGGTGTGCTATGCGCACCACAAGCCACCTTTGTCGCCGAAAAGGTGCGCACAGCACACCCTACCCAATTACTAACCTGAGATTAAACCGCACTTTTAATCGCACCCTGCCAGACAATAGATGGAGAGTGTCCAGAGTGCATTAATGCGTAGTGATCGTTATAACAATGGACATTTTTAGTGCAAAAAGTGATTTTTCAGCTCAAATTAGTGCAAATCATTGCGGCAACATGGCCTTAAATAACCCCTAACAAACATTTTCGGGTAGTGTTTAGGAATGCAAACCTAGGTTTGCACGCCACTTAACATTAAAAATACCTAAAAACTTTAGTTTGATCCGTTATGATAATCAGGCTTATCCCACGTTGAACAATACTGTTTAAACGTTTATAGCCTGGCTAATAACTCCGCTTTCTTCGCGCTGTACTCAGCATCCGTCAATATGCCTTTATCTTTCAGATTGGCCAATTTCTCGATAGCGCCGAAAATATCCGCTTCCTGACTGGTAACTTGTGTATCAACAAAACCGGGTTGAAAGGAAGGTGCGGGTTGAGATTGTACCGGTGTTTGTACAGGCACATTGTCGATAGAAATAATGGGTAGCGTTTTAACATCGACCAGTCCGTATTGGCTGGTAAAAGTAATAGAGCCGCCTACCGACTGTTGCTGGGAAAAACCACCAATCTGATGATCCAGCGTATCGTAAAGCGTTACCTGGCCATTGACTTCAATAGCCAGTCGCCGGATGGTAGCAAAGTAAGCATAGCGCACGTTATTTTGCGCACCCGTGCTGTTAGGAAATTGCAGGCCTGCGGGCCACCAGTTTCCGGAACTACCGGCAGGTGGCGGCACAAACAAGCTGACAGCTCCGGAAGGGCCGGAACCATTTTGTTGTTGTTGATTGCCCCCGCCATAATTGCTTTGTTGCTGATTGCCTTGATTCTGTGACTGGAAACTGCCACTTTGAATGAGCCCCGGTTGATTGGCAAGCAGATTGGCGAGTTCTTGACACAGTCCGCCTACACTGTTTTTTAAATTATTATTGAACATATCGCCCAACATTATCATGCCGCCCCTCATCCATTGGCCGGAACCGCCAAATTCAGGATGATTAAACTGCGCCATAGATCCGTTACCGTTGATGACCGACTGCAACATGCTGAATACAGCATCAGGGCTAAAATTATAGCGTTGTGCGATGTTGTTGATTATTTGCTGGCCTTCCGGCGTAAGTTGTTTCATGAGAAAAATCCGCTTGGTTAATATAGGAATGACGAAGGATAAATCAGCTGCGGCAGGATTTACAAACTGTCGCCTGAGTTGAATTGGTAGCCAGTGTAAATGAACAGTCACTTAATAACACGCTTTAATTCTAAAAATGCTGGTTAATCACACTCGTTAATCAGTAACGATTTATAGGATTTGATTTTTGCGTTGCAGGCCGTGGGTACACGGGTCTTTAAAGCTACTATGCACTCACTTGAGAGTGCTTTTTTGGTGCGATTTGTAAGGCTCAGATCAATTTGGTGCAGATAATCCTGGAAAAAGCAGCTAGTCCACGAAAAACACAAAAAGCACGAAAATATTCAAAGGGATACCAAGCTGTAGGTCGCACCCCAAAGGGTGAATGCCTTTATAAATGCAACATATTGATTTATTTCGTGTCTTTTGTGTTTTTCGTGGATTAATCGCTGTTTTTAGGATAAAGGTATGGCGTCAGTCACTGTGTAACGTGCAAAGCAGCCTGTATCAAACTGCAACTGTTAGTAATATGAGTGATGGCACAACATCTGCTTGTCGTTTCTTATAGCTATTAAAGTGTTCACTAGAAATCGACACATTACACATCATGAAACTGAATGAACCACACGACAAACTAGACGCTTACTACCAGCAGGTACAGGACATCATCTTAAGTCGGCAGGATTGGGTGACCGGCTTGCTGCCTGCCAGTACGGCTGTCAATGCACATGGCGATTATACCGATGCCTGGGTAAGAGATAATGTCTACAGTATTCTTGCAGCATGGGGACTGGCGCTTGCTTACCGGCGCATTGACGACGAAAAGGGACGCACTTATCTGCTGGAGCAAAGTGTCGTTAAGTTGATGCGCGGGCTGTTGACGGCAATGATGCGCCAAGCTGCGAAAGTTGAAAAATTTAAGCAGTCCCAGAACCCAATGGATGCATTACACGCCAAATACGACACAAAATCGGGTGCTTGTGTTGTGGGTGATGATGAATGGGGGCATTTGCAACTCGATGCCACGTCTTTATTTCTGTTGATGCTGGCGCAAATGACGGCATCCGGATTACGCATTGTGTTTACGATTGATGAAGTCAATTTCGTGCAAAATCTGGTTCACTATATCAGCCGAACGTATCGTACCCCTGACTATGGCATCTGGGAGCGTGGCCACAAAATTAATCATGGCATCGCTGAATTAAATGCCAGCTCCATCGGCATGGCAAAAGCGGCGCTGGAAGCACTGTCTGGTTTTAATTTATTTGGCAAGGATGGCGGACAAGAATCTGTTGTTCATGTGATTAGTGACGACATCGCCAGGACGCGGATTACCCTGGAATCACTTTTACCCAGAGAATCTATTTCTAAAGAAGCGGATTCAGCCGTTCTCAGTATCACCGGATTTCCAGCTTTCGCTGTCGATAGTCAACCCATCCGGGAAAAAACAGAAGCGATTATTTGCGAAAAACTGGAAGGCCGGTATGGTTGCAAGCGCTTCCTGTTAGACGGTCACCAAACAGTAATTGAAGACGGTCACCGCCAATATTATGATCCGCATGAGCTAAAACAATTCATGGCTATTGAATGTGAATGGCCATTGTTTTTTACCTATTTGCTGCTGAACAACTTATTCACCGGCGATAACGAAGCCGCCATGCACTATCGTACTAAGCTGGAAAGTTTACTCGTTGAACAAAATGGTCAGCAATTATTACCCGAACTGTATGTCGTGCCAACCGATTCGATTGCCGCAGAAAAAGCTAACCCACACAGCCAAAAACGTGTTCCGAATGAAAACATTCCTTTGGTTTGGGCACAAAGTCTTTTTATGCTGGGGTGTCTCATTCAGGATGGTTTGCTATGTTGTGACGACATAGACCCATTGGGACGACACAAAGCTGTTAAACAATATCAAAATTGCGAGCTGCAAATTCAGTTATTGGCTCAGGACGAAGCCGTACAGAACAGCTTAATGGAATACGGAATTCGCACTCAAACACTC
This sequence comes from Methylococcaceae bacterium, assembly GCA_043731245.1. Taxonomy (GTDB): domain Bacteria; phylum Pseudomonadota; class Gammaproteobacteria; order Methylococcales; family Methylomonadaceae; genus Methylobacter_C. The sequence continues at coordinate 8,718 of JAYTJI010000103.1, forward strand.
TTTGAAATAGCCCCTATGCAGATAAGGGAAGCCAATGAACTGGCCGAGGCTTACACGCATGT
>JAYTJI010000104.1:0-6297 GCA_043731245.1 Methylococcaceae bacterium
AATGCTAAGCCCGTTGATTTACAATTCAATGCTTTAATTTTTCAGGATTATAACCGATGAAAACTAATAAATTCGTTAAATTACTTAGCATTATTTTAATGCTGTTATTGTATTTAGGGTTTGTTGATGCGAGCGCAAAGCCCCGCATAGCTGTTCTGGAATTTGAATTAAAAGACCTGACGCTTGCCCCTCGCATACCGGCAGAAATAAAACGTACTGCCTCAATCAAACCGCTGCTGGAAAATGAGCTTAAGAAATCAGGTTACGAAGTTGTGTCTATTACTCAGGACGCTCAACAACAAGCGACTGCAGGAGTGGGTTATCTTTTTGATCACCCGGATGTTGCGGCTCAGCTCGGCAATAAATTTGGTGCGGATTATGTGATTGTGGGGCGGTTGCACAAACCCAGTTTTTTGTTTTTTTATCTGATGGCACATCTGGTTAATGTCAAAAACGAAGCGCTGGCTGGTGAATACATTTACGAAGTTAAAGGCGGGGAGAAGAAAATAGTCGCACAAGGCGTAGAAGGTATCGCTGAGAAAATCATTAAAACTCTCGGCGCCGCAAAATAGTCCGATGGTATAAGCCGTGAAAGTATTCTGTTCATCCCCTAAATTAGATTGGCGGTTGTTTTGCGCCGGTTACTTTAACTTGCACAGTATCGCCTACAGATAATGTGCCGCATTGATTATGCAGGGCATTTTGTCCAAAGTAGACGTTGTTTTGCCATTTTCTGATACGGTTGAGCGTTTTAAGCGGCTCTTTGCCGGATTTTGCGGTTTCCGGGTCTATGGTTGGAATGGCGCAGCGGGAGCAGGGCTTTGGCAACCTGAAATCAATGTCGCCAATGCTAATTTCTCTCCAGCTATCTTCCGCATAACCGGGGCAACCGGAAATAACCAGATTGGGTCTGAAACGGGTCATCGGTAAATTTAACTGCATTTCCTGATTTAATGAAACCAGGGAGTTTTCTGAAATAATCAGGAAAGGAAAGCCGTCAGAAAATGCCACGCTGTCAGAAGGTTTGCCATAATTGGCATCAACGGAGCGAATTATCTCATCGGGTTGATAAACCAGCCGGCAATCCAGGTTTAAATAATGGCTTAACCATTGATCTGCTTCATGCGATGCACTGCGTGTAGCGCACTGGTCGTTCCATATCGTGCTATTAATAAGGTCGCCACCACCCGGCTTTAAGGGGAGCGACAGGTTTTCCATTCCTGATGCAGACAGGATTAAGTGACGGTCGGTGAGTGCTGTTTTAATCAAAGCCATTTGCGGTAATTGTCGTTGGCTTAGGAATTGTCCGGCATTGTCAATAAGCATCCATTTTCTATCGTACTGAAATCCTGTTTGAGTAACCGGCCAGCTGGATACACTAATACCGGCTAATGACTTTACCGGATATAGGGTTATTGCGCTTAAAGTGTAGAGTGTCATTTTTGGTCGACCTTTAAATTCCAGTTCAGGCTGGAATGATGATTGAAGTTTGAACGCTCAGTATTAAAAATTACGAGGGCTTGGACTGCACCCTGAATGATTACAATTTTGCGATAGCCAAAAAAATCAGGCTCGATTGCTTAGCGCAATTGCGTTATTGTACTTCGAATTTGAATCCACACATTAACAGAGCAACACATAAGCCGATGACAGTCCCATTAAAAATGCTAGATATAAAATCCTTTCTTGAGGAAGATATAGGTTCCGGTGATATAACTGCCGCCATTATTCCTGAAACGGCTCATGCACAAGCAGAAGTGGTTACACGGGAGGACATGATAATGTGCGGTCAGGCTTGGTTCGATGCGGTCTTTAAGCATCTGGATGCTAACGTAAATATTATTTGGTTGGTTGCAGAAGGCGAGGCCGTTAATAAAAATACGCTTTTATGTAAACTCAGTGGCTCAGCTAGAGGTTTACTAACGGGTGAGCGCACCGCCCTCAATTTATTACAACTTTTGTCTGCGACGGCAACGGTCGCCAGACAGTATGCGGATGCAGTCGTCGGCACAGATTGTAAAGTGTTGGATACCCGCAAAACGATTCCCGGACTGAGAAATGCACAAAAATACGCAGTCGCCTGCGGTGGTTGTTATAACCATCGTATCGGTTTGTATGATGGGGTGCTAATCAAGGAAAATCATATCCTGGCAGCAGGTTCCATCACCCGTGCAATTCAGGCGGCACGCGAACTTACTACGGTGTCGGTGGAAGTGGAAGTTGAATCCATGCAGGAATTAGTCGAGGCGCTTGCGGCAAAACCTGACCGGATTATGCTTGATAATTTTAGTCTTGAAGCGTTGCGGGCAGCGGTAAAATTGAATGCGGGCGTGATAGAACTTGAGGCTTCCGGCAATATTGATCTCGATAACATAAGAGCTATTGCTGAAACGGGCGTTGATTATATTTCAATCGGCGCTTTAACCAAGCATGTTAGGGCTGTTGATTTATCTATGCGGATAAAATTGGTGGATTAATGCAACTGCGCAGTGGAAGGCACCCTTGCAGGAAGGTGTGGCTAAGAATGCAGTTTTTTTATTTGGGTAGGGTGCGCTGTGCGCACCACACGCCACCCTTGCTGCCGAAAAGGTGCGCACAGCGCACCCTACCCAATTGCTAGCCTGAAATTAAACCCAACTGGCGTTAGCCCGGAACTTAAACTGGTGATAGATATGATTGAAAATATAGACACATTATTTAAACAAATCAGTCACGGTGTTTATGTGATCGGGGTCAGTGATGGCGAGCATCAAAATGCGTTTACTGCGGCGTGGGTGATGCAGGTTTCTTTTAATCCGCCGTTATTGGCAATTAGCATAAATCCTGAGCATTATTCTTATCAGTTGTTGCAAGCGGGTGGGGTTTGTACGGTTAATGTTTTGGGTCGGGATCAATATGCCATAGCCGAGCATTTTGGCCGTTCAGCCAAGGATAAAATGGCAGGCTTTCAGTGGCAAAAAGATCAAACAGGTGCGCCGATTTTGTCGGAAAGCCTGGCGTATTTTGATTGTCAGGTGAGTCATTTTACCGATGCAGGCGATCATAAAATCGCCGTCTGCAAAGTCGTAGCGGCGGCAAGACTTAATGAAGGGTGTCCCTTGTTATATAGACAGACTGGCGATGTAGATGGCAGTAGCAAATTGTACGAAGCATAGTACGCAAGTATCCGCTAGCTATTGTGGGGGGTGCTTTAATCGAAGGGGTCAATAAGTCACTTTGTCACTTTTGTCTGTCCACATTTTAAAAGGTTGTAAGGCATTCGGCAGGTTTAAATGGAGCATTGCAATACGGCGTTCCGCCGGTGGAACCAAAATTTCATCATAAATAAAACTGTCATCAAAATTGGCAGCAGCGGCATCAAAACGACTACAGGCATAATAGACTTTTGTCAGTCTTGCCCAGTAGATTGCACCCAAACACATGGGGCAGGGTTCGCAACTGGTGTAAAGAATGCATCCGTGGAGCTGGAAATCATTTAGCTTTATACAAGCCAGACGGATGGCCACAATCTCTGCATGAGCGGTAGGGTCAAGTGTGCTGGTAACCTTATTACCACTGGCAGCCACCAGCTGATTATCTTTTACAATAACTGCGCCATAAGGGCCGCCTTGACCTGAGGTGACATTATCCGCCGCCAAAGTTATGGCTTGCTGCAAAAATTCCTCGTGCATCTACAAACCCAAAGGATTGTTGGGGTCTACGCCAGCCATAAAAGGCAAACGTCGATCCTGATTGGTGAGCTGATATATTTTGCCTAACCAGTTGTTGAAAACGGCTTTTGCCGTATCTTTCCAAGTGTTGTCGATATGCTCCAGAATCTGAGCTTCAGGAAACGCAGCCAATATTTGATCGGAATGTCTGGCTGATCTGACATGGCGTTCATAATCGGAAAAAATTTGCTGCACAATGTCATTAAAATAATGTTCGGGGAAGGGCGGATAATCTGTTATTTCGCCACTATAAAAGCGCATTACTTCGCGTTTATATTCCTTTAACAAACTGATGTCATCGTATTCAGGATGGCCCTGAAAGAACACAATGCGAAAACCGTCGGGACTGACCGCAAGATGAACCCCGGCTTCTTTGCTGGCAGCAAGAACTTTAAGCCCGCAGCGTTCCATATCGCTTTGGAATATCTCGTTAAAACGGGAGTGCGGTACATCAAAGCGGGTGTTTATTTCTGCAACCAAAGGGTGGGTTCGGTTGATGAGCTTGTGGGGAAATACTCCCCAGCGTTTAGCGGGTAAGCGGGTGCGCTCAATACCGTAACAGTATTGAATGACAGCATGCGTAGCCAGACATGAGCAAAGCACAGAGGTGACGTTTTCCTTAGCCCAGGAAAAAACTTCCATAAGTGGTTGCCAGAAGTCTTCTTCCGGTAAACTGGGATGGGTAACATTGGCACCACTGATAATCAGGGCATCCAGGCCGTCCTGTTTGATTTTTTCAAAAGGTTCGTAATATTTATCAATATGCGCCTGTGCTTCGGGGCTTCTTTTCAAACCCGCCACAGTAAAAGGATGGACATGAAATTGAACAATTTGATTACATGCGCCTACCAGACGGAAAAACTGGCGCTCCGTCGCTTCCAGTGCGGCATCGGGCATCATATTCAGTAAACCTATGTGTATTTCCCGAATATCCTGATGGCTGGCGCGTGCGGGATCGAGTATTTCTTCACCTTCTTCGCACAGGCGTTGAAAAGTCGGTAAGTCAGTATGAGCAACTAAAGGCATAATAAATGCTCATTATTCATCAAGGCTTGGAGCCAAGAGCGTTAGCGACAAGCTGAATAAAATCGGCTTCATTTTTAACGGCGGCGGCATCATTCGCATCAACGGTATAGCCAAAATGATCGGCGATGGCTTGATAACGCGGTAGCCGGGATTTGAATAATTCCGGGAAAACCCAGGAGACAAACTCATCCGGCGGCATCACATCGGCAGATGCGTAGTTTTTCAAGCGTAAGAATTCAGCGAGTTTTTCATCAAGAAACGCTTCCCGATAATAAAGTGGCTTGGGATCGGTTTTTGCACGCTCAATGATGGTTTGTTCCAGGGCGGGTGGTATTTTGATGTAAATGATCAGTGTGTTTTGTGCCAATGCTTCCAGTACTTCCGGGCTGTCCAGTTCACAAACGCTGCCACCGGCATCGTTGATAAAATGATGATACCCGTAGATGTCTTCGGCTTTATGAATAAAGTCCGGCACATCATTCATGGCGGCACACTCGGCCTGATGATGTAAATGTTGTCGACGCTTGAATTCCTGTAAAGACAGGCCACCTTGGTTGGGATTGCCGAGCTTACCCAGAAAAGTGGAGACGGGAGCAAGATTATCAACAGTTATTTTATTGGAAATATAAATGGAGTCGGACATTAATAAATCACGCAAAAACGGCACGCTCATCGCCTGGCGTTTAATATTGTCCAGAATCGGTTCGCGCAGGTATTTTGTGCCTATCCGATAGTCACCTGAATAATGAAACCATTTGGCTTTGGGTAATTTATTGGCTAATGTTGTTTTTCCCGCACCGGACATAGCGAGCAGGGTAATTCTCTTTGATGGCCAGTCTAAAAATTCCTGGGGGCTCATTTTCATACAATAGTTTCCCTACAAATCCAGATAATCATCGATGTCCATGTCTTCGGGATTAGGCTTATGTTCATCGGTATCTGAATAACCCAAATCATCGGACTCAATGTCGTCAAAAGGTGCGCTCCAGTCTTCAGGGGCTTCGATGTAGTCAAAGGTTGAGTTATACCAGCTATCACGATCATATTCGCCAATATCACCGTTAAGATATTGAACTTCAATTGAATCGTCGTTTTCATCAATAGCGACAACTTTAAACTTCAGGTTGTTTTCTACATCTTTGTACCAGCTACCGATGATAGGGTCTGCCACTGTTGTCATCTTGTTACCTCAATTATTAGTCAGGATGCTTGAGAGATATTAATTAGTGGATATTATTAACAAGGCTAAAGAAAATACAAAGCTATTTTACACAGGTTGAAATGCTTTTGATGTTTGATTGTTACCTTACATTACAAATTAAGGTAATGTATTTATAATTATTTTCCTTCCATACAGCGTTCATTGTCATATGATACTAAATCTCTCGGGCTATTGTTGGCATACCAGAAAAGATCGGCAAATGCTAAAATGAGTAAACAAAATCAGGAACAGATAAATGAAATATAAAAATATACTCATTACAGGCGGGGCAGGATTTATTGGTTCAAATTTGAGTTTGAAGCTGATAGGGCGTGGCTACGGTATTACAGTCCTTGATAA
>JAYTJI010000105.1:0-1823 GCA_043731245.1 Methylococcaceae bacterium
AAGTGGGATTTTGGCGGTCGTTTTGATGCATTCTTCGGTACCGATGCTATTTTTACCCAAGCTTATGGCGTTCCTGCATTCGATGTAAATACCGCCCAGCCAAGAGAAAGAAGCACTTATGACCTTAATATTCTTGGTACGGCGAATAATCGCTTCTATGGACTGGCATTACCCCAGGCTTATCTTGAAACGTATATACCTGTAGGCAACGGCCTGAATGTTAAAGCCGGACATTTTTATACGCCAATCGGTTATGAAACAGTTCCCGCTCCTGACAACTTTTTTTACACGCACGCGTACACTTTTCAATATGGCGAACCATTTACCCATACCGGCTTTCTGGGTAGCTACAACGTTGATAAAAACTGGTCTGTTATAGGGGGGGCGATAACCGGCAGCGCTACCGGCGGCTGGGATGGTGGTTTTAATCAGCAGCTGGGTAACTGGGCAGGTATAGCGGGTGCAACCTGGACCAGTAACGACAAGGGAACTTCAGCCAATGTCAGTGGTACTTACGGCGCAGCTTCAGAACAAAACAACAGCACTTGGGCGTTATACAGCGTGGTATTGAAGCACAATATCACGGATAAAACCCATTTGGTCTTACAGCACGACCACGGTTTTGCGAGCAATACTTATGATTTTGCTACAGGGACGCCTAATGCCATAGATGCCGAATGGTATGGGATCAATACACATCTATACTATGACATCAAAGATGATCTTTCTGTAGGTGTTCGTGGGGAATGGTTTCGTGATCAAAACGGGTTCCGGGTTTGCTCTCCCGGACGTGTAGCCGCATCTACCAATAATCAGGGATACAGTTACGCTAATGGTGGACAGCTTAACAACAGCACTTGCGTTGCCGGTAGCTTTTACGCATTCACTGTGGGTTTAAATTACAAACCCACGAAATGGTTAATTGTTCGTCCAAACGTTCGTTATGACTGGGTAGACGGGACAGTAGCCGGCGGTGATTCTTACACACCGTTCGGCAATAACAAACAGAGTCAATTCCTGTTCTCAACCGATATGTCGATTAATTTTTAACCCTTATCCAATCTGGGTTGTTTTCAAAAAAAATGCGCCTGATAGGCGCATTTTTTTGTCTGTAAGAAAGATTGGACGATGAACCGGAAGGGTACGTTTATCGCTGTAAAGTGGCAGCGGCTCAGGTTTATTATCGGATAAATCAATACACCCATTCAAAACCTGAACCTGGTTCAAACACTTATATTATTCCTGCGTATCATTAACCAAGTCATAAGTTATGTCTGGATTAAATCCCATAGGCCAGTAGATAAGGGCGGCAGGTGGCCAAAATATTGAAACTACGCGAAATTTTGCCCTTAACCTGCCTTCTTTAACTATTTTTCCGCCTTTTTCCAAACTGTAAGGAATGCCTCCATCCGGTGGTATTCCTGCAGCTGTCCAAAAAAAAGGTTTAGTGGTGACTTTACCATCAGCTTTAACATCAACGGCCTGAGGTCTTTTATAGATATAAAGATCGGCTCCAGGCGGAACCTTAAACGTTCCAGTTGTTGTACAGCCGGTAATCATCATTAATAAAACAAATACTAAAAAAAGCTTCTTAATCATTTTACTTTTCCTCTGGTTAGTAAGGGATACTAATAATCCCAAGGTTTAAAAATTAATGCTATTTGTTTTATGGGCACTAGAAAAACAGGCGTCCACTCCACTTAAATTACCCGCATTAATCCTGGACACGTAGTACGTGGTCGTTCTAAAAGCCAATAACAGAAGTACTTGCATAATTGTATATTATTTGATCAAACCTATCAGGCGTTGATTATTATTCAGAA
>JAYTJI010000106.1:0-8712 GCA_043731245.1 Methylococcaceae bacterium
TAAATAACTATTTTGGTTCTTGATCTGGGATATAGAACTCAATCAAAACACTGTGAAGTTGCTATTAATAAAATAGCTATCTTGAATTATGTGCAAGTGAGTTATTTCACTTCTCATGGAAAGGCCGTAAGACGGATCAAATGTAGGGCGGATTAGCCGCGCAAACACACGGACTGTCTGCCTTGTTTGTCCTCTGGGCGCGGCGTAATCCGCCAACTGTGGCGTTCACCGAAATGGTGGATTACGACGCGCGGAAAATCTTTATCTGTCCGAAGCTTGCAAGAATTGTGAGTCTAATCCGCCCTACGGCACTCAAAGTCCGTAGTTAAAATAACGATTGTCGGTTCATCACAACCTTTAAGGCTTTTTGTAATAAATCCACTTGCCCGGTTTGGAAGCTGATCGCGTCAGTTTCTCTGCGTAGCCAGGTGAATTGGCGTTTAGCCAGTTGGCGGGTGGCGATGATGGCTTTTTCGGTCATGGTTTCAAGATTGTCCTCACCTTGCAGATAAGCCCAGGCTTGCCGATAGCCAACAGCGCGGATGGAAGGCATTTTTTCGGTTAAATCACCCCGCCGGTAGAGTTTTTCTACTTCTTCGATAAAGCCTTGCTCCAGCATAGCCCGGAAACGCTGGGCAATGATGTTGTGCAGAATTTTCCGGTCTGGTGGAGCAATGAGCAGTTTTATTTTTTGATAAGGCAGGTCTTCGGCTTGGTCTGCGTTAAAAAAAGACGATAAGGGTTTACCACTGATTTCGTAGACTTCTAAAGCGCGTTGGATGCGTTGCGGGTCATTGGGGTGAATTCTTGCCGCAGCTTGTGGGTCGATGTCTGCCAGTCGTTGATGTAGGGCTTCTTTACCCAACTGCTCTAAATCGTAGTCAAGTTTGGCTCTGATTGCCGCATTGGCTTCGGGCAATACGGCAAGTCCGTTTAATAAGGCATTAAAATAAAGCATCGTGCCGCCGACTAATATCGGGGTTTTTCCGCGTTGGGTTATCGCAGCCATTAAGGCGAGGGCTTGTGTTCTAAACTGGCCGGTAGAGTAGGCTTCTGATGGATCGAGGATGTCTATCAAATGATGAGGAATGCCACCTCTTTCTTCTAGTGTAGGCTTTGCGGTGCCTATATCCATGCCTTTAAACACCAGTGCGGAATCTACACTGATGATCTCGCCATTTAATGCTTGTGCAAGCTGTACGGAAAGCGCTGTTTTTCCTGAAGCCGTAGGGCCCATTAAGAAAATGGCGGGGGGTAAGGCTTTCATTGGCCGCGTAAGAAAAATTTATCGAGATCATTGGTCGATAATTCTATCCAGGTGGGTCTGCCGTGGTTGCATTGTCCTATCCGTTCGGTTTGTTCCATATCGCGCAGTAATGCGTTCATTTCGTCGATGCTTAATCGGCGACGGGCGCGTACTGCGCCGTGACAGGCAATCGTTGCCAGTAGCCGGTTGGATTGCTCTTGTATGCGGTGACTCATGCCATGCTCGCTTATATCGGCCAGTACATCGCGTATTAATGTTTCTTTGTCGATATTGCCTAATAGAGCGGGTGTTGAGCGAAGAATGATAGTTTCAGGCCCGGATCGATTGAGCTCAAATCCTAATGAATTGAAGAATTCATGTTCCTGTTCCGCTAATTCGGCTTCAGCTGAACTGACATTTATCTTGATGGGTAGCAATAAGGGTTGACTGGGTACAGAGCCTTGTTGATATTGCTGTTTTAAGCGCTCGTAAGTGACCCGTTCATGGGCAGCGTGGGTATCAACCAGGATAATGCCTTTTGGGGTTTCGGCCAGAATATAAATATTGTGTAAATGCGCAATAGCATAGCCTAATGGTGGCGTATCCTGGGTTTGAGGGTATGGTTTTTGCGGGAGCTGTGGCTGTGGCTCTGGATCTGGATCTGGATACAGTGAGGCATAAGCATTTATGGTTTCTGCCACCGTTAAAGGCAATGAGGATTGCTGAGGCAGTCTTTGGTTATAAACGAGTGTTGGATTGAAGTTGGGACGTATTTGCTGAGACGTTAATTCAGGTGTTGATTGTTGGCTTATGTCTGTCGGTGCTGAGTCTATCGAACTATCGCTAATATGAACTACGCTGTGTTCTGGCCTTACATTAGCCAGTGACCGGTGCAGGGCTGAAAACAAGAAATCATGAACCAATCGGCCTTCTCTAAACCGGACTTCCAGTTTTGCCGGATGTGCATTAACATCAACCAGCGTCGGATCGAGCGTCAAATATAAAACGAAGACCGGATGTCGCCCATGAAATAAAACATCTTGGTAGGCTTGTTTAACCGCATGGGCAACCAGCTTATCCCTTATCAACCGACCGTTGACATAAAAAAACTGCATATCCTGCTGACTGCGGGAAAATGTCGGCAAACCTACCCAGCCGGTTAATTGCAAGCCTGATGCCGCAAAGTCAATCTTTACCGAACTCTCAATAAAGGCCGATCCGCAAATACCGGCAATCCGTTGCTCTTGCGCTGTTTCAGTTGCCGCCGGTTTTAGGTTGAGCACTTCTTTTTGATTATGGGACAGGGTAAAGCCAATATCAAAGCGGCTAAGCGCCATTCTTTTTATGAGTGTTTCAATATGGGCAAATTCGGTTTTTTCGGCTTTTAAGAACTTGCGCCGGGCTGGGGTGTTGTAGAATAAATCACGTACATCAACTGTAGTACCTTGTGGATGCGGATCGGGTTGCGGATCAAAATTTTGTTCGGAACCATCGGCCGTTACACACCAGGCGCAATCCGCATCGCGCGTTCGTGAAATCAGTGTAAGCCTTGCTACAGAGCTGATGCTGGGTAGGGCTTCGCCGCGAAAGCCCATGCTGGCAACTTGTTCCAGGTCTTTAAGGGTGGCGATTTTACTGGTTGCATGTCGTGATAATGCTAATGGCAAGTCTTCTTTAACAATGCCGCAACCATCGTCTCTGATTTTTATCAGCCTGGTGCCACCTTGTTCGATTTCTATAGTGATTTGTCCCGCCCCAGCATCAAAACAGTTTTCAACCAGCTCTTTGACCACAGACGAGGGTCTTTCGACCACTTCACCTGCGGCAATCTGATTGACCAGTTGAATGGGGAGGGAGTGAATACGCATTAGCCAGCCTAAAGCAAAAAGCGTTATTCTATAGGAGTGGTTAAGGTCTTGGTAGTTTTGTGCAACGATTTGAGTGTTAGGTTATTATTGAATGCGGTTTCTTACTAATCCAAGGCTGCGATTCTATTATCAAACGGTGACGATTGTCTGAAGTAGTTACGGACACCTTTAAAAATCGCATTCGCCATTTTTGTTTGATACCGGCTGCTCAGTAAGTTTTGTTCTTCTGATGGATTTGAAATGAAAGCAGTTTCCACCAGAATTGACGGTATATCGGGCGATTTCAACACAATAAAGCCCGCTTTTTGCACAGAATCCTTATGTAATTCCGCAACAGTGTCAAAGCTTTTTAACACCTGATTGGCAACATTAACGCTTGCTTCCTGGGTCGCCGTTTGTGATAAGTCCAACAAAACGGACGCTAAAACATCTTCTTTATCGCTAAGGCTAACACCCACTAAGTCAGAGGCGTTTTCACTGTCCGCCAGCCAACGTGCCGCTTCACTTGATGCTCCCGTTGTAGATAGGGTATAGACGGAAGCGCCTTTAACGGAAGTATCCTGGAAAGCATCGGCATGTATAGAGACAAATAAATCCGCTTTAGCTGCCCTGGCGATTTGCATTCGATTTCTTAGGCCCACGTAATAGTCGCCTTTACGAACCATGACCGCTTTCATGCCACGCTGTTGGTTTATTAAGGCTTCCAGTTTTTTAGCAATTGCGAAGGTCACTTTTTTTTCCTCAGTGCCATGGGAGCCATGAGCACCAGGATCATTACCGCCATGACCTGGGTCAATGGCAATCACTATACGGTTGGCTCTTTTAGGTTCTATCGCTTTGTCGGGAATTGATTTAGCTGCAATTGTTTGAGGCTCAAGGGGCTTACGGGCAATCGATTTTGAAGTTTCTTTATCGTCTGTTTTTGTGGCGATAATAGGGTCTTGGTTATATAAATCGATAACTAAATGCTGTTCATTGCTGTTGTTAGATTTTAATGAGAATTTTTTTGAATTAATGGGTGCTTTTAAATCAACAACTATTCTTAAATCAGTGCCATCTTTTACTCCCGCGCGTACACGGTTAAACAGAGGGTGTTCAGCAACGGGTTGATTTAATGAGTGTTCTAGCTGAGCATTTTTAATATCAATGACTAACCGCGATGGATTATCCATAACGAAAACCCGATGTTGTGGTGATGCTGTTACATCAAACATCATGCGGTTTAGTTTTGGGTTGGTCGTATAACGCAATGAGTTTACGCTGATTTGCTGCGCATAACCCGGCACAGACAATAGCTGTAATCCAAAGAAAAACAAGACTTTCCAGTAATTTCTCATAGCGATACCCCCGAAACACAACAATTTAGGTTAGATTATACCAGTATGTCGTTGTTTTTATACATTCCTTTCGATTATTTTATGCGCTTTAATCGATATTGAGTAAACGCCCCAAATCTTGTGGCTTTAAAGTAATAACTTTATCCGGTTCGGGCAAAAATCCTTTGCCCTTATCCGGCCATTCAATAAAGCAGACGCTGTCTTGATCAAAATAATCCCTGATCCCTATCCATTCCAGTTCTTCAGGATCAGTTAATCGATATAAATCAAAATGAAATATTTTGCGAGTGCCGATTGTGTACTCTTCCACTAACGTATAGGTTGGGCTTTTAACCGTGCCGTTATAGCCTGCGGCCCGAAGAAAACCTCTAACCAGTGTTGTTTTCCCCGCACCTAAATCACCTTGTAAAAAAATCAGGCATTTTATGGGCAAAGACTTAAATAATTCGGCACCAAACTGCTCCGTTGCTTCTGTGTTATTTAAATATTTCTGCATCACAATCCTGATCGGAGATAGGACATTAAATCACTGGCTAATAAACCTCGTTCCCCGTCTTTTTCTGCTGCTAAATCAGCTGCACGCCCATGAGAGTAAACCCCTTGCTGAGCCGCATTTTTCAAGGATAAGCCTTGCGTTAGTAAACCTGCAATCACCCCTGTAAGCACATCACCCATGCCTCCTGAAGCCATGCCGGGATTGCCTGTAGTAGAAACCGCCATTTCATCTCCTGAGGCAATTAATGTTCCGGCACCTTTAAGAATAGCAATCCCGCCATATTTAATTTGAATAGCTGAAGCGGCCGTAAATCTGTCTTGCTGGATGTCAGCTGTAGAGCAGTTTAATAACCTGGCCGCTTCACCAGGATGAGGTGTTAAAATCCAGTTTGAGTTTGTTATTGGTGAAACAGCTAATAGATTCAACCCATCAGCGTCAATTATCAAGGGTTTTTGAGTTTTTATGGTTGTTATGAACAGTGTTTTTGCCCATGCACTTTGTCCTAATCCAGGGCCTACCACAACGACACTGGCTTTTTCTAACAATGCGGATAATTGCCCGGCAGATTCCACACCATGACACATTAACTCCGGCCTGTTCAGGTTCATTAATCCTGCGTGTTCCTTCCGTGTTGCTATGCTGACCAATCCGGCACCAACCCGCAAAGCCGCTTCACCTGCCAGTCTCGCTGCACCGGAATAACCGCTATCACCACCCACTATCAGCACATGTCCATAATTACCTTTATGTGTGCAACGGTCACGACGCGGTAACGGTGTTTTAACAACCCGAATTGCCGATGGCAAAACCTGTTGAAAAATAGCATCCGGCACGGCTAATGAGGCATATACAATTTCACCGCAATAGTCAGCTGCGTGTCCGGTAAATAAGCCTTGTTTTAAACCGATAAACGTAACCGTGCAATCCGCTTTTACAGCACATCCCATCACATTACCGGTATTTGCATTCAAGCCGGAGGGGCCATCCACAGCAATAACGTGGGCTGGGGATTTATTGATAGCCTGAATGGCGAGTGCATAAAGCCCTGTTACCAACCGATCCAGTCCTGTCCCTAATAAAGCATCAACGATTACGTCCGCTTCAATAGGCTGTTCAGCCTGAAATACAACAACCATTCCCTTTGCCTCAACATAGTTCCTGTAAGCAGTCAGTGCATCGCCTTTGAGGTTTGCGGGATCTGAAAGGCTATAAACACTGACTTTTAATCCTGCGTCCAAAGCCAATCGGGCAATAATATAGCCATCGCCTGCATTATTGCCGGCTCCACAAAAAACCGCTACAGACTGGGCATTTGGCCATTTATTCCTGAAATATTGAAAAACTTCATAACCGGCTCTGCTCATTAACTCAAAACCGGGAATGCCCCATTCTTGTATAGCAAGGCGGTCAAGTTCTCTAACCTGGGCGGTACGATAGAGTGTTATGGGTAGTTTTTGCATGGTGATTATTGAGATTTAATAGCTCTATGGTGAGCATCGCCGCACCATTGAGAACACCTGTAGATGTCCATTTGATTGGCGGGTGAAAAGCCCCCGCAGGCAACGGTTATGTGTATGGTATATCTTAAGTTGATTCGTATGGGGTTCTTGCAACGTAACTCGACGAGCCAATTAGGGCGTGCCGCGCGCGGCGCGCCCTAATTGGTTATAATTCGCGATGAATATAATTAACTTCTGGCTTACCTTCAGATTCAACGAGCTCGCCAATAACAAAAACTGTTTCGCCCGTAGATTGCAGCGCTTCAAGGGTCGTTTTCTCATCTTCTGCGGCAACACAAACGATCATGCCGATGCCGCAATTAAATGTGGTCAGCATGTCCGCCAGCGACACATTGCCCTGTTCCTGGAGCCATAAGAAAATGTCAGGAAACTTCCAGGAAGAAAGGTCAATATTGGCATTAAGCCCGCTAGGGAGTACGCGCGGTAAATTCTCGGTTAAACCGCCGCCCGTGATGTGGGCAAAAGCATGCACAGGCACTTTGTCCAATAATGCTAATAACGATTTGACATAAATTTTAGTAGGTTCCAGCAAGGCTGTGCCCAATGTTTTACCGTTAAACGCGTCAGAGAGCGCGGAATTGCTATGAGCAATTATTTTTCGGATTAACGAGTAACCATTGGAATGTGGACCTGACGAGGCAATGCCAATCAGCTTATCCCCGACTTTGACTTTGCTGCCATCCAACACTTTGCTTTTTTCCACAATACCCACGCAGAAACCCGCCAGATCATATTCCCCATCAGCGTACATGCCCGGCATTTCCGCAGTTTCACCACCAACCAGTGCCGCACCTGCTAATTCACAACCTTTGCCGATACCTTCTATGACGGCTGCCGCCGTATCAACATCCAATTTGCCGGTAGCAAAATAATCCAGAAAAAACAAAGGCTCTGCGCCTTGGACAATTATGTCATTAACACACATCGCAACCAGATCGATACCAACCGTATTATGAATACCTAAATCTATCGCCAGTTTTAGCTTGGTTCCTACACCATCGGTTCCTGAAACCAGAATTGGGTTCTGATAACGATCCAGCGGCAGTTCAAACATAGATCCGAATCCGCCCAGGCCAGCCATAACGCCTGCCGTGCGTGTTCTGGCTGCAATAGGCTTGATTCGCTCAACTAATGCATTGCCTGCCGCAATATCAACGCCGGCACTTTTATAATTCAAGCTTTCTTGGTTTTGTGCGCTCAATGTCTTTGTCTCTTCATAGTTAAACTTTAGATATTGTACAAGACATAGCCATTTTTTGTGAAGGATATGAAGAGAACAGCCTCGTGTTTATCTATCGGTTTTTAGTTATTACCGAAATAGTTGAATTTAATTAAAAAAATAATTAAAGTGACCCGGTGTTTAAGTAGGTTAATCTTTATAGATAACACCCGGTCTTGATTAAGGAGTAAGTATGAAAATAATAAAAATGATTAAATCCGCACTATTTACGGCAGTAGTTTTATTTAATGGCGCGGCAGTTGCGTACAGTCCTGAGGAATTGGCAAAAGCTTGCAAAAAACCACACTTTACTGATTTTAATCTTAATGAATATAAGGCGCCTGAAAATATAGAAGTTGCACCCGAAGCCGAGTTTATTATAAAAATATCAGCGTGGGCAGACCCCACCACTATTAAGCTAACGGCCAAAAAACAAGATCTACCTTTTACGGTGGAAAGCACCAGCACCTTTCACAAAATTAAGGCAAAATTACCCGCATCATTAAATGGTAGCTTTGTCAGGATTGATGTGAGCGCCCAAGCGGTTTTGGGTTGCGATGATAAAACCGGCTGGCTGGTTAAGGTTGCTGGTAAGGAATGAAAATTTATTAACTTGGACACTAATATGGGTGGATAAGCTTAGCGCATTCACCTTCCTGGTGTTTCGGTAAATGCCTGCATTGCTAAATAAAAAAACCTGAAATGAAAGGCCGGTATTTTGTACCAGTTTTATAAATTACTCCCGTGTAAGCGGGAGTTTTTCATATTGTAAAATCGAATAGATAATTCGAGTATTATTCTGACGCCTACCCGCTTTAATGGGGGGTAGGTAGTAAGGCTAAGTAGGTATGTTACAATATCGCATGGGTTGTTGGTGAATTTTGTAATCAACGTAATATCTGAGCCGTTTTTAGTAAAATTGAATATAAACTGAAGTTTCCCAGTTTTTATGCTCGCGACGTATATAGGTAAACCAATTAAATTGGGGTTTGCTATAAATTACACAAACCCTGCATTAAATCTCTA
>JAYTJI010000107.1:0-1667 GCA_043731245.1 Methylococcaceae bacterium
GGTTGAAACTCCCGGTAGCCATATGCCAGTTGTGGTTCGGAAAGCCCTGCCAGTCCGAAAATGGCGAGGCCGGGGCTATCGATTAAATCCCCGCCATCATTCAAATGATAGAGTGTTGCCGCTGTCGTGG
Organism: Methylococcaceae bacterium; assembly: GCA_043731245.1. Classification (GTDB taxonomy): domain Bacteria; phylum Pseudomonadota; class Gammaproteobacteria; order Methylococcales; family Methylomonadaceae; genus Methylobacter_C. The sequence continues at coordinate 131 of JAYTJI010000107.1, forward strand.
TATGTCGTCCGTGTTTGGTGGTTGCCGAGAGGGTATTGGTTTTTAGTTCTTTATCGGGAATGATGGCATTGGTTAACGAAGACTTACCAACACCCGATTGTCCTGCCAGCATACTGACCTGATCTTTTAAGGCGCGTTTTAATTCATCCAGCCCCGATGCCGCGATGGCACTGACCCGGTATAGCGGGTAACCCAGGTTTTCATAATCCAGCAGTTCTTTTTCGATGCTGTCTGATTGGGGCAGGTCGGTTTTATTAAGGACTAATGCGGCGTCTATAGTGTGGCTTTCACAGACTGCCAGATATTGATCTATCAGTAAAAAGTCGCAATAAGGTTCAACGGCAAAAACGACAAAAACGGTATCGAGGTTAGCGGCAACCGGTCGGGTTTTGCCATTTCTGGAAGGACGCGTCAATAACGAACGCCTGGGTAGTATGTCTTCGATACGGCCCTGGTCTGGGGCTGATTGTGTCCATAACACTTTATCACCTACGGCAACGGTTTCCAGTCGCCGCAGGGTTTGGCATAGGGTTATTTTATGGTCATGTTCAACAGCAATACCTTGACCTAAATGGGCAATGACCAGTCCTTCCAGCAACTCAGCCATTAGGCTTTGGATTCTAAATGCGCAATACGAATAGCCGCAGGCGGGTGACTGTAATGGAAGGCGGAATACAGAGGATCAGGCGTTAAGGTATTGGCATTTTCTTCATAAAGTTTAACCAGTCCGCTAATCATTTTGCTGGCTTTGGCATTGCTCGCGGCAAAGTCATCGGCTTCAAATTCAAATTTACGTTGAAAATAAGCGCTGATGGGCTGCATGAAAAAAGTGAAAGTTGATGAAACCAGCATAAATAATAATAAGGCGGCGGCATGTGAAGGTTGTTCTACGCCTAAGCCGGTATAAAACCAGGATTGATCAATCAGCCAGCCTAGTATGGCCAGACTGATTAAGCTCATGATAGAGGTGGCAATCAGCATTTTGATGACGTGTTTGCATTTAAAATGCCCCAGCTCATGAGCCAATACAGCTTCCAGTTCTTCATCCTCGAGCGAGTTGACCAAGTTGTCGAAAAACACGATGCGTTTATTGTTGCCCAGACCGGTAAAGTAGGCGTTACCGTGGCCGGATCGCTTGGAGCCATCCATGATAAAAATGCCTTGGCTGTTAAAGCCGCAACGCTCAAGCAATCCCTGAATACGGTCTTTTAATGAACCTTCTGCCATCGGCGTGAATTTATTAAATAAAGGTGCAATAACGGTAGGGAAAAGCCAGCTCATCAGTAACGAGAAGCTCATGATAATGGCCCAAGCCCATAACCACCATAGTGAGCCCACGTTGTCCATTACCCATAGGATTAATGCTAATAAAGGCAGACCAATTGCCGCGCCTAAGCCCAAGTGCATGAACTGGTCTTTGATAAACTGGTTGACGGAGCTTTTATTGAAGCCAAATTTTTCCTCAATCACAAAGGTTTGATAAACGCTGGTGGGTATTTCTACCAGCGTCATAATCAGAAAAATGCTGACTGTTGCC
>JAYTJI010000108.1:0-1034 GCA_043731245.1 Methylococcaceae bacterium
AATATCACTCCTGCGGAATATAAAGAGTCCACACAATTGCCGGACGAGCCATCTGAAAAAATCAAACAACTGGTCAAACAATTGCATGGATTTGACAGCCCTCACGAACAATTTATTAATCTCTTATTAAACCATTTCAGAAAAGAAGACTTCCATTACACCTTAACGCCGCCCTTGATGGAAGAAGATCCGATTGAAACCTTTTTATTTGAAACCCGTTATGGATTTTGCAGCCATTATGCTGCCGCTTTCGTCTATTTAATGCGTGCTGCCCATATTCCGGCGCGTGTTGTCACCGGTTATCAGGGCGGAGAGATGAACAAAGTCGGTAATTTTCTGGAAATACGACAAGCCGATGCCCATGCCTGGGCAGAGGTCTGGATAGAAAATAAAGGCTGGGGTCGATTTGATCCAACAGCGGCCATTGCACCGGAAAGAATTGAACACAATATCAATATAGAGCAGCTGATTCCAGGCGGTGTCATTAGCTATATGTCCAACAGCTCTTCGGCACGAGAGGCTTTCAGCTGGCTAAAACAGACCCGACAACTGTGGAGCAATGTCGATTACAACTGGCAACGCTGGGTAATCAACTATGACAACAAAAATCAAACCACATTCTTATCATCACTAGGCATAACCGACATCAAAGCCATGATTTACTGGATGGTTGGTATCATAGGCGTAATAACAGCATTGCTGAGCTGGTTTCTGCTCTATCAAAAACAAAAAACCACTGATCGGGTACTGCTTATTTATAATCGATTTTGTAAGAAGGTTATTAAACATAAACTGCTAAGAAATCTGGGGGAAGGCACAAAAGATTTTGCCGGGAGAATCAAAATAAAGCTACCTGAACAGGCTGAGAATATAGATCAAATTACCGACCTGTTTATCAAATTACGCTACGGCAAAGATGCAACCTTAGTAGATTTGAAGATGTTCAATAGATTGGTTGAAAAGTTTAAAATTTAGTTGCCTAAACACAATTGTACCTTGCTCTTTGTAGTGCGTATCATCAAGTGAAAAATTGC
>JAYTJI010000109.1:0-5728 GCA_043731245.1 Methylococcaceae bacterium
ATCACCGGCTGCGATTGGAAGGTGCGTGCGACTTTAGCTATACCTACGACGATCGCGCGGCGATCATTTAACTCCAGGCTGTCACCTAATTTTAGCGGAATGGGTTTGCCATCAAATGTTGGTGAAGGCTTTCCCAGTTTATCCCTAGCGCCGTCTATATCGACGATAATACTATCGCTACGGCGTAAATCATCAATCTTTCCTTCCAGCATAACTGGCGGGCCACCAATTAAAGTCGCATCGTCCAAGCCAACAACATTGCAGGTTTGAAAAGTGCCATCGGTAAGACGCGCTTTTAGTAATCCCTTATACATCGGCATTGCCCAGTCTACACCGGAAATACCCCGCACCCGATAAAGTTCGGTGTCCTGCAAGGGTTTGATGTCATCGACGAATTGCACTTTGGCATCCATAACCCAAATATCAGGTAAGCCAACATCCCCTATAAAACTGTAAGTGCGAGACATGAGTCCCACAAAAATGGCGGGTTGTTGGGTCATAATCAACGAAGCAAATGTCAGTCCCATAACAATGCCGATATATTTACCTGTATCCCCCATTAGCATCTTTAAGGCAATGTGATTCATGGCGTTAGCCTCTCTTTTTGGTGGGCGAACCGGGTCAGGGCGGCTAATGAAAACTGCGCGATATGTTCGGCACTGGCTTGTATGGACGAATTACCTGCAATCAATTCAGGATACAAGCGGTCAATTATCGAACGGGAGTGTTTAAACATCAGGCACTGACCAAAAATACTGAGCATGCAACGTTGTATAGTCACTTTATCAGTATTAACCCCAAGGATTTGTTGGATGATTTCCTGCAACAGGGTGAATTGCGGAACGATAGCTGTTTCGATAACTTCATCCAATGCTTTAGTGGGGTCGGCAATTTCTCGGGTAATTAGTTTACTGTGCAGACCTAAATGACTGCCATCCAGTAAGGTGTCCAAAAAACTTTTAATGAATAATGTAAGGCGTTGCTCTGGGGGCAAGTCTTTATCGAAAGCGGCATCTTGGGGATGTAGTCGATGGGCTTCTCGAAAAGCGAAAGCTAAGGCCTGAGAATAAAGCGCCTCTTTGCTGCGGAAATAGTAATTTACCGAGGCCACGTTGACATTAGCTCTGGAGCAAATCTCACGCACGGTAGCTTCGCGAAAGCCACATTCTGCAAAAACTTCCACGGCAACTTGAAGCAGGCGGTCAAATGCAGGTTCGATGGCAGTTGATTGAGTCATTCTAACGATTGTATTAAACAGTTGTTTGAAATAATTCTATAATTAACTTGCTTGCAGCACAATAGATATTTTAAGGAAAGCTTATGTTGTCTCAGTTCTAAAGACTGTTTTAATTGATGCGCATAAAAATTCAGAACGATAGATCAACAGTGTTGTGTGTAAAAAAATGCGATAATTCCAGTATTTGTAACTTCGTGATTTTAATAATGCCTATCACTAAAGCCGACTACCTGCTATTAAGCTTATTGCTGTGTTTTTTTTTAAGTATCGCAAAAGGTGAAGCAGTCAGAGCTTATGCCACTCCAGAGTCCGGCAGAAAGCTATTTCAGCCATTAAAAATAACGCAGCAACAAAAGGGGGGTATTATCTTTCCTCAGATGGTTACCATTCCGCCCGGCTGTTTTCAAATGGGTAGCCCGGAAACAGAAGATGGGCATGGTGCTGATGAAGTTCAACACAGAGTTTGTGTAAAAGGTTTTAAGCTGGCTAAAAATGAAACAACTGTGGAAGAGTTCAGTAAGTTTATAAATGCGACTCATTTCATAACAGATGCTGAGCATAATACTGAGGAGTCCGGTTGCTGGAGCTATCAACAAACGCCTGAAAAGCACTGGAATTGGTGGCAATGGGCCAATTGGAAGACGCCTTTGCGGGGTGTTATGTTAATAACAAACGCTCCGGTAACTTGCGTTAGTTTTGATGATGTCTTGGCTTATATCCAATGGCTTAATAAAGAAACCGGGCAGGAATATAGATTGCCTACAGAAGCCGAATGGGAATATGCGGCCAGGGCAGGAGCGACAACGGCACGGTATTGGGGTAATAATCCGGACATTGCCTGTAGTTATGCCAATGTGGCAGACAATACACAAGCAGGCGTTGCCAAATGGCCGCAGACGCATAATTGCGCAGATGGTTATTTTTTTACAGCGATGGTTGGTGCTTTACGTGCCAATAAGTTTGGCTTGCATGATATGTTGGGTAATGTATGGGAGTGGACTTGCTCAAAATATGAGGAAAGTTATACCGGTGCTGAAGAGGTATGCACCGGTATAAAACCAGATAGTGATGATTTGATTGCAATTCGTGGCGGTGGCTGGAACGCTGATGCGCCCAGAGTACGCGCCGCTTATCGTAATTGGGGTGTAGCCTGGTCGCGCCAGGCTAATCAAGGTTTTCGGCTGGTCAGAGTGCGGTAAGGACAGGGCGCTCGCCTCTTCGATTTGTGCTTTTAGTCCGAAATGCTTAAAGTTTTGGGGCTTTGTTTTCCACCGCTGGAGCGCTATCTGCCGGGATTTCTTCAGATTTGGCGGGTTCGTTTTCTAAAGTTGGAGCCGACTCTTTCTGGTCTGGGGCGGTGTCTTCTAAAACAGGTTCAGGAATAGACCCTGCGGAGCCAGTGATGTTTGATTCGGCATCCTTAGGTTTTAGCAGTGTTTTTACATCAGGCCCAAGCGCGACAGAAAAATCTGTTGATGCGATCACTTGCTTGGTAAATCGATTGACTGCACGCAGGGTAACATAGGTGTTTTGCTTTCCGGGTGCGTATACTCCGCCAACCATAACAGCAGCTTTATAATGTTTGAGTATGGCTTTGTCTTCTTCGGAAAGCTTTAACTCGCCAACCTCTGTCATCATAAAAAGATCCAGCGGTAGATCCATGGCGATAATTTCATAGCCTGAATTATGTAAGTCTGTGGCGATCTGATTTGAAATTATGCGACCGAACGATGATGTCTCATTGGGTTTCTTTTTAACATTGAGCAGCGTACTCACTACAATTAAGGTGCCTTTTGGTACTTTTCGGACAAGTTCTTCCTTAAGTTCATCCGTTGCATCATAACTGGCTTCAATTAAATCGGTATTGAGATAGCCTTGGGTTTTGAAGAGACGAAGACTCGAACTACAGCCACTGAGAGTGGTTATTAAGAGTACTGAAATAAGGATTGTGGATTTTTTTAACATGAGATATTTCCTTAATATTTGGTTGTTAGGTAGTGGTTTACACAATTGCCTTTGTTTCTGGTAGATAATTTTTTAGGTGAGAAAAAATGACCACGAGGTGACTGAGTAAATATTAGCCTATGAGTGCATGGGTAGCAAGCTGGGTGTAATTAAACTAGCCCGTATTGATGCAATCGGTAAGGAAATTTCTAAAAACTTAAAGTAAAATCGCTGGAACATCGTAAAATCATATCATGAAAAATCACTTCCAAGCAGGGTTATGGTGTCGAAATTAACAACAACTAATCATCGTTCCGATATTGTCGGATTAAAATATGTTTATCCGGTTATTTCCAGGCGTATGGGTGGTTTGTCCATAGGTATAAATTTTAATACTAATAATGCGTGCAATTGGCGTTGTATTTATTGTCAGGTGCCTGATCTAAAAATTGGCGCGGCACCTGAAATGGATTTTAAATTATTGGAGGACGAGCTAAGGTTTTTTCTTGATGATGTGTTAAAGGGTGATTTCTACGAGCGTTTTCAGGTTGATGAAGATAAGCGGGTAATTAAAGATATTGCTATTGCGGGTAATGGTGAGCCGACCAGCTTAAAAGAATTTGCCAGGGCGGTAGAGCTGATTGGCAAAATAGCAACGGAGTCAGGGGTTCTTCCGCACAGTGATTATGTGCTAATTACTAATGGTAGCTTGGTGCATCAAACTAAAGTCCAGGCTGGATTGAAGATATTGAAGTCTTATGGTGGAGAAGTCTGGTTTAAGCTGGATAGCGCCACAGAGGAAGGTAGGGCTTTGATAAATAATTCCGGGCAAAGCTGCAAGGCAAGTGTGGAAAACCTGATGCTTTCGGCAAAGTTATGTACGACAAAGCTGCAAACCTGTTTGCTTAATTATAATAAGCAAGGCTTGTCTGATAAGGAAAGGCTTGCCTATCTTAATTTGTTGAAGAGTATCAAACAAAGTGGCTGTAATTTGCAGCAAGTGATGTTATACACCATAGCAAGGCCCTCGATGCAACCGGAAGCATTGCAGTTGGAGCCCTTGTCATCTGAAAAAATGAAGGCATTTGCGGATGAAATTCGACTTTTGGGGTTTAATGTCTCAGTGAGTGTTTGATTTTGAATTAGATGCGAAATATAGCTTGTTAAATAATTAGTAGGCAATTATAATGCCGCGTTCAATCAAAATGCGAATGTGGCGGAACTGGTAGACGCGCTGGATTTAGGTTCCAGTAGGTTATCCTGTGAGAGTTCGAGTCTCTCCATTCGCACCACCCAATTCTATAAAATAGGGCGAATCATTGCCCTGTTTTCAGTTCTTTTTAAGCCGTCTACCGGTATTCATAAAACTCTTCTATAAATTGTGCGAGGTAAAGAAATGCAAGTTTCTGTCGAAAAGACATCTGAATTAAGCAGAAAAATGACTGTTAGTGTCCCGGAAGCTATTGTTCAGGAGAAAATGGCGACGCGATTAAAGTCGTTAGCGAGTAGCGTTAAAGTTGATGGCTTTCGTCCGGGTAAAGTGCCTCAGCATGTCGTTAAAAAAATGTTCAGTGACAGAATTCGTGGCGAAATTGCTAGTGATTTAATTAAAGACACTTATTATGACGCCTTGCAGGATCAGAATCTAAAGCCTGCCGGACATCCACTTATTGAGCCGGTGAATGAGGGCGAAGGTTTTAAATATACTGCCGTGTTCGAGGTTTATCCTGAGATATCACTGGCAGGTGTTGATCGGCTCGAAGTGGTGCGGTCGGTGGCTACAGTCAGCGATAGTAATGTTGATGGCATGATTGACAAGCTAAGGGCCCAAAAGCTAAGTTGGCAAATTGTTGAGCGGCCTTTGCAAGAACGTGACCGGATTACTATCAGTTTTTCAGGTGCTTCAGAAGGTGAGAATTTTACCAATGGCAGGGTAGAAGACTTCTCGGTGGTTTGTGGCGAAAAGAAAATGATTCCCGGATTTGAAGACAATCTGGTGGGTCTTGAAGTTGGCGCTAATAAAACTTTTACATTAAATTTTCCAGAAGATTACGATAATGCAAAGCTGGCAGGTAAAGCTGCTGAATTTGAAGTGGATGTTATTAAAGTTGAAGAGTCCGTACTACCCGAAATTGATGAAGATTTTGTTAAGGCTTATGGCATTGAGGATGGATCAGTTGAGTCTTTCCGTGACGATGTTAGAAACAGCATGGAAAGAGAGTTGGAGCAAGCCTTGCGTGGTCTACTGAAAAACGCGGTAATGGATGCTTTATATGAAAAAATTCAACTGACTGTACCCAATACGCTGGTCGATATAGAAGTCGAAAGCTTGATGAAGCCTTATATCGAAACAGCTAAAAGACAGAAAATGAAGCTGGAAGATCTAAAGTTGCCAAGAGATGCGTTTGAAGGACAAGCTAAACGTCGGGTGGCATTAGGTCTGATATTAGGTGAGATTATCCAAAAAAATGCTATTAAATTAGATGGTAATAAAGTACGCTCCACTATAGAGGACATGGCGAAAAGTTATGAGCATCCTGACGATGT
>JAYTJI010000110.1:0-7079 GCA_043731245.1 Methylococcaceae bacterium
AAAACCCGGTCAAAAGTCAGATAACAACCGAGATGATCGAGTATATTGGCGTTTTCACTGTCGTTATCAAACGTTAAGAAACCACACCCAGCCTGATTAATTATTTTATTGCTGACGACGGTGGCTTTAATTTCATGGGCCAAGGGATGCGAGGACAAGTCATTTTTATAATGCGCATTAACCTGATCAGGAAAGTAGGCCTGCAAATAACATTCACAACACTCATCATGCAGCAAAGCAGTTTGATCCTGTATTTGCTGAGTCAAGTACATTTTACTGGCCGCCATTAATACGGCAAGCTCAGGTCGGGTTATTGTTTGCCCTGGGCGGGATAAAATGACTTTGCTGGGTGGAAAATATTCAACCGTCCGATCAAAAAAACCGACAGCTTCCAACCGTTCAGCCAGTTGCAAAAAAACCGCTGAATTTTCAAAGCTGCGCACCTGATCCAATGATAAACAAAGGCTCTGCGCATAATTGTTGGCCAATACCTGCCGACAAACTTCTTCAGTCATGCTGATGAATAACGGTTGGTAGTCAGCAATAATGTTTTTCTTTTGCAAGCCCGTCAGCAGAATTTTTAAATTAACTTCATGATCGGAGGTATCGACACCTGCCGAATTATCGACGGCATCCGTATTAATGCGGCCGCCACGTAAGCTGTATTCGATACGCGCTTTTTGGGTTAAGCCCAGATTTGCGCCTTCGCCAACCACACGAGCGCCCAGAGTGGTGGCGTCCACCCGCACATTGTCATTGCTTCGGTCGCCGACCTCTTCGTGCTTTTCAGTGCTGGCTTTTATGTAAGTACCGATACCACCCAGCCATAATAAGTCTACTGGCGCAGTCAACAGGTAACGTATCAGGGATTCTCCATCCAGCGATTTGTAGCGTACACTCAGCCATTTTTTCAACTCGGCAGATACCGGAATATCTTTGTCTGAACGAAGATAAACACCGCCGCCTTCAGAAATAAGTGTCCGGTCATAATCATTCCAGCTGGAACCCGGCAGTTCAAACAAACGTTTACGTTCATTAAACGCGGCATCATTAGCTGGATTTGGATCAATAAAAATGTGTTGTCCACTAAAAGCAGCTAATAACCGGATGCAGGGCGACAACAACATGCCATTGCCAAAAACATCGCCGTCCATACTGCCAATACCGACCACAGTAAAGGCTTCGTTTTGTATATCTCTACCTAATTCACGAAAGTGTCGTTGTACGCATTTCCAGGCACCGCGTGCAGTAATACCCAGTGCTTTGTGGTCATAGCCATAAGAACCGCCGCTGGCAAACGCATCACCCAACCAAAATTGATAATCGGCGGACACAGCATTGGCAATGTCAGAAAATGTTGCGGTGCCTTTATCAGCCGCCACCACTAAATAAGGATCGGGGTCATCATAGCTCACGATGTTTTGCAGTCGAACGACGGTGTTATCACTATAATTGTCTGTTAGATCGAGCAAACCGCGTATCAGAGTTATGTAAGCCTTTTTTCCTGCCTCTTTCGTTTCAGAGTTGGAAATTGGGCTGCGAGTAGTTAGGCCGTTTTTTTTCAACACAAAACCGCCTTTAGCCCCAGTAGGGATAATCAAGGCGTTTTTGCTGACCTGAGTTTGCATGAGTCCCAGTATTTCAGTTCTGAAATCATCAGGACGATCGGACCAACGTATGCCGCCGCGAGAAACCTTGCCTCCGCGCAGATGAATACCTTCCATATCGACTGCATGGACATAAATCTCGTTTTGCGGTTTAGGGGAGGGCATATCGATAATGCCCAGGCTGTTGATTTTGAACGCAACGAAATAATCATCCAGGCTGCGCCGTAGATGAAAATTACAGCGCATGGTTGCATCTATCAGATTAAACAGGGTGCGTAAAATCCGGTCATTATTAATGTCGGAAACCGATTCTATGCTTTCCAGTAATTGCAGGCGCAATGGAAATAAGGCCTGTTCTTCCCTGAGTACTGGATCATCCCATTCTGGATTAGGCCTGAAACGGGCTTCAAAGTAATTAAACAAGCACAGTGCAACATTTGGATTGTTGATTAAGGCATGATGGACGGTATCACGGGTGGTCTGATGGCCCAGTTGTAAATAGTAATTTCGATAAGCCCGGAGCACATCAATTTCTTGCCAAGTCATTCCGGTTAAAACTAACAGTTTGTTGAGTGCATCATTTTCACTTTTTCCATCCAATATGACTTGGATAGTTTTCAGCAATTGGTGATGAACACTACTTAAAGGTGAGCATTGTTTGGTTGCAGTTTGAATGGTAAAACTTCTGATATTGTACGTGGCACTATCAACTGTAATATGGAACTGCACCTGATCCATCACTCTTAAGTGCATATTCTCCAGAACCGGAATATATTCATCCAGAAAATGTTCTTGTTGGCTGTAAAAATGGAGCCGGTAATGATCTGTGCCTTTATAAGGCTTAAGTAGACTGATACATTGATGATTTGAGGTTGTTAGCCGCTCAAGATGCAGGCTATCTTTTAACGCGTAACGCGGTGAAACCAGGGCTTGATAGCCGATTGGGAAAGCAGATTGATATTTTCTCCACAACTGATAGCCGGTTTCTTTGCCCAAAGCTCGCTCGGCTATTCGTTGGAATGAAAGCATCCAAGAGCTGGTAAGTATATTTAATTGCACATCCATTTATCCACTGCCTAGTTATCTGTTATCAGGATTGTTTTTAAAATGCACTCACGATATAAATAATGGATCAAAAAGCTTTTTAACATTGTTGTCCACTACAATTAGCGAGGTTTTATGTTTTTCTGCGTAGTCAATGCGGTTGCAACCTGGATGGAAGCGCTATAGATATTTTATAATTTCCAAAACATTACAATCACTTTTTTTTGTATAAGTAACCGAATCCATAAATGTTTTAATGAAATAAAGCCCCATTCCGCTTTCTTTGGGCTGGTCAAAATCCGGTATCGGTACAGTTTCCAGATCAAAGCCCTGTCCATGATCATAAACCTTGATATTCAGCTCATTATCCTGAATATCAATGCTGATTCTGACAGTATCTTTAGGGTCATTATAATTAGCATGTTTGATAGCATTAGCGGTGGCTTCTGTTAATACCAGGTTTAAGTGATAAGCCAGCGCTTCCCGATCACCTGAAAAATTCTCGATATCCTTCGCTATATGCTCGCCAATGCTACCGATTAAATCCAGATATTTGGTCTGTGTCGGGATGATTACATCTACCTGAAGAATCGAATTACACATACACAACCTCTAGGCTTCATTTTCAAAAGCCTCATTTAAATCAGTATAAATTTCAAAAACCCTGTTTAACCGGGTCAATTCAAACATCGATAACACCTGTTGTTTGCAACACGCTAAGGCAAGTTTGCCGGATTTGGCGGCTGCATTTTTATATCCTGATAACAATGCGCCCAAGCCGGAGCTATCAATAAAACGTACACTTTCAAGCTGGACAATGATATTAATGTCTCCCTGTTCTATCATATGCAGAATATATGCCTTTAATTCACCCGAATTATGTGCGTCAATTCTTTCTTCCTGAACGAATATAACACTATACCCATTCATTTTTTCGAGATTCAGTTTCATTAGTTTTTTATGGTCGAAAGTTGGGGTTGGTTGAGTATAGCTTTTTTTAGGTGAAGATTGTTATTTTGGACAGCCTTCCATTTTATAAATAGCATACCCTTGCTCGTTGATTTGTTGTCTTAGCTCAGTCGGTGCCTCAACGCTATGGCAAAAATAACAATTTTCCGAGGTCACTGTCGCGTCCTCCTGACCTATGGTTTTTAACCATTCTTTGGCGTAGCTTAACGCTTTTTGCTGATCTTGTTCATCGAGTACCACATCAAAGTGCAAGGTTTTACCTTTTCTGGTTTTTGCATAGGTATCAAATACATGTGACACAGACATAAAAGTCTCCTATAAAATAGTGGCTATAAAATCGTTTTGGTTAAGATGGAAATAAATAATCTTGAAGCCAAATCAATCTATATATACCACTCATAAACAAAAAACACACCTCAATCTGACAAACAATTGAAATCCTGACTACATAACATAATAGCGAATCGAAACATAAAAATATTATGATACTATACAATCTCGTTAGCTTACTAAATCGTTGTTTATATGAGTGCTATGAAAAAGGTTGATATTTTTGACTTGATTGAACGCATGTCCGCACTTATTCGCTCTGAAGAGCGTAAAAAATGCACAGAATTAGGGTTACAACCGGTGCATTTGCAAGTATTGGATTATTTGTCACGCTGTAACCGCTATAGTGACACACCGGCCGCACTGACTAATTACCTTGGCATGACTCGCGGGACGGTGTCCCAAACGTTATTGTTGCTGGAAAAAAAAGGCTTTATAAAAAAAACGACTGACATGACTGACCGGCGCATGATACACCTTAGTCTTTTAGATAATGGCAACACTATTTTAAAGCAGGCCAGGGCATCTGATTTATTTAATCAAGCTGCATTATTATTTAAAGAATACAATTTCATTGATAATGAAGAAATGTTCATAAAAGCACTAACGGCGTTACAAAAAGCCAATAAATCACAATCATTTGGTCTATGCAAAACCTGTCAATATTTCACCACAACGGCGGTCGGTTTTACTTGCGGCTTAACCAAGGAAGCGCTCAGTCAAGGCGATAGTGAAAAAATATGCCAGGAGCATAAGGTTTTATAGGACATAGACTTAGTGGTCATGAAGAAGCTGTTAATTTTTTAGGGCTATTGCTAATTTTCTGGAGTGACACACATGACTGAACTAGAAAATTTCAAGCTTTTGGGTATTACCTTAGCAATAGGTTTACTAATCGGCTTAGAGCGTGGCTGGCGTGCCCGCGACCGCGACGAGGGTATGCGCGTTGCAGGACTTCGTACCTACGGAATGATTAGTTTGTTGGGGGGCTTGTCGGGAATCCTGGCTCAGCAAGTAAACTCTTTTTTTATGGGATTTGTTTTCTTAGGGTTAACAGCAGTCTTGCTGCTTGCCTATAGTAAAAGTCTCGATAAATTTGAGGATTTCAGTATTACCGGCATCATTGCCTCGCTGATTACCTTTATTTTGGGTGCCTTAACGGTTTTCGGCCATATTACGCTTGCTTCTGCATCTGCCGTGGTCATTACATCGCTACTTGGATTTAAGCCATTGCTCCACGGTTGGCTGAAAAAACTGGAACAACAGGAATTGTATGCAACACTGAAATTGTTGTTGATTTCGGTGGTTATGCTCCCGATATTGCCGGATCAGGGCTATGGCCCCTGGGCTGCCTTTAATCCTTATTATATTTGGTGGATGGTGGTACTGATTGCGGGCATTTCCTATCTGGGCTACTTTGCCATCAGGATAGTCGGTAACCAGCACGGGCCAGTCTTGACCGGTGCATTAGGTGGCTTGGTTTCTTCGACAGCGGTTACTCTTAATTTGTCCAAGCTAGCAAAGCAATATCCAAACATGGAAAATGTGCTGGCGGCAGGTATTTTAACAGCCTGCGCCACTATGTTTGCACGCACTCTTATACTAACCTCCGTTATTAACTTAACATTATTTCAAGTGCTGCTTCCTGCGCTGCTAATCATGGCCACTTTTACGTACTGCGCTGCTTTTTTATTATGGCGAAGTGCGCGTGAGTTCAAAACCATTGAAGATGTGACTTTAGTAAATCCTTTTCAATTAGGAATGGCGTTGAAATTCGGTGCATTTTTAGTCCTTATCATGCTGCTGTCCAAGTTACTAAAAATTTATTTTGGCGATATGGGCACTTATTTTCTAGCAGCGACTTCCGGTCTTGCTGATGTTGATCCCATTACCCTTTCCATGTCGCAAATGAGCAAAGAAGGCTTAGAAGTCAATGTCGCCGGTAGGGCAATTCTTATTGCAGTATCAGTAAATTCAGGTATTAAAAGTATTTTTTCTTGGATCATTGGTGGCCCTGCTTTGGCGTTCAGGGTCGGTGGTGTTTTGGTAAGTGCTTTGGTCGCAGGCTTATTGATTACATAGTAGATCAATTAAAAAATCGGGTGATGCTACACAAGCTATATTGCCCCAATTCTAGTCTGGTTGTAGTGATAAATGAAATATCGGATAAATGTTTCATTATCCGAAAATTCCGTTCGGTTGTAAGGGAAAGCTATACTACTTAGCCATCAAATACAATGGAACGCAGATGACGCAGATTAACTATGATGAACACAGATAATTTGAAAAAATCTGTGTGATCTTAATTATCCGCGTCATCAGCGTTCTATTTTTCTAACTGCTGAGCAGTTACTATCTGATGTACTACCCATATACCTATGAGTTTAGGGTGTAAGAATGGTATTTTTCGGGGGCTTACTATTATCCGTTTCTGGATAATCCAGCGTGTAATGTAGACCACGACTTTCTTTACGTTGTTGCGCGCAGCGGATAATTAATTCGGCGACGATGACTAAATTGCGTAACTCCAGTAAATCACTGGTGACACGAAAATTGCCGTAATATTCGGCTATTTCTTTTTTAAGTAATTCCACACGATTCATGGCTCGACTGAGTCGCTTATCGGTTCTGACTATACCCACGTAGTCCCACATGAAATGGCGCAATTCGTTCCAGTTGTGAGAAACAACGACTTCTTCATCAGAATCGCTGACTTTCGATTCATCCCAGTCCGGTATTTTCGGAGTAGCTGCAATACCGGGAAGCTTCAGCAAAATATCTTCGCTCGCCCGGTCGGCAAAAACCAGGCATTCCAGTAATGAGTTGCTGGCCATGCGATTGGCACCATGCAGGCCGGTGCAAGCGACTTCGCCAACAGCATAAAGATTTTTTATGTCAGTGCGTGCATAGCTGTCGGTTAAAACGCCGCCGCAGGTGTAATGCGCAGCCGGAACAACTGGAATAGGTTGCTTGGTGATGTCGATGTCAAATTCAAGACATTGCTGGTAAATCGTAGGGAAATGCTCGCGTATGAATGCTTCTGATTTATGGCTGATATCAAGATAAACGCAGTCTATACCGCGTTTTTTCATTTCGTGATCGATGGCTCTGGCAACAATATCCCGGGGG
>JAYTJI010000111.1:0-6549 GCA_043731245.1 Methylococcaceae bacterium
TATTAAAGTTTAACTCTCTTCAATAACAACGGTAACCCCATGAAAAAAGTACTGCTGATTTCCCTGTCCGCATTGTTACTCCCGGCTTGCGCTGATAAAAATCAATTTGAACAAGCTGTGTTAGCGCAAATGCAGAAAGAACAAGATATTAAAGACTATAAAATAACGCCTGAGTACATGACCAAATGTGTCGTAGAAAAAACAGCACCCAATATGCCGGGCGTTTTTCCTCTCGATCCCAAACGTTTGATGGCCTATCGTAACTATACAAAAATGTTGACCCTGAATACGTCCACAGATCCTAAAAAGACGCTTGAAGAATTACGTGCTGATTTTGGATCAGCTAAAGATCTTGCCGATGCGCACACTAACTATACTGAAAGCTTAGTGGAGTGCTATTCCGTCGTCATCTCACAATCAGAAGAAGCGGAAAAAGAAAAAGTGGAAAAAGAAAAAAAATAAATGCTGGTTTGGATAGGTAGAACGCGGTTAGATCCAACTGTTTTGCAAAGCTCATTAACCCTCTTAATGTTGAACAAAAAGGAGCAAGGGTGGATGCGTTGTGCTTATCCACCCTAAATTTCAAGTTTCACTCCTGTGATCCAGCAATGTCTGGATTGATACAAACCAAGTCGTTTATTTTACCCGCATTCCCGCAACTGCTCCTTCATCCGGGCTTAAAATCCAAATATCTTTACCGCCCGGGCCTGCGGCTAATACCATGCCTTCAGAATTGCCAAAACGCATTTTTCTAGGCGCTAGATTAGCGATAACTAACGTTAGTCTGCCTTCCAGATCTTCCGGCGCGTAAGCGGATTTAATCCCGGCAAATATGTTGCGGGTTTCATCGCCTATATCAACGGTCAGTTGCAATAATTTATCGGCACCTTCTACGTGCTCGGCTTTAATAATTTTGGCAATACGTAAATCCAGTTTGGCGAAATCATCAAAATCGATGATATCGGCTAGGGGTTCAAATTTTTTCTCAGGTGCAGGCGCGACATGTGAACGCTTAGCAACGGTTTTTTCCAGATTTTCTTTGGATGCGTCAACAATCGCGGCGATTTTGTCGGCTTCCACACGCGTCATTAACGGTTTGAAATCATTAATAGGATGGTTTAACAAGGGCTGTGCATAGTCTGGCCAGGCTTGTGAATCTATGTTCAAAAAGCTCTCGGCATTTTCCGCCAGGGCAGGGATGACCGGTTTTAAAAAAGCAGCCAGCAAACGGAACAGGTTGAGGCCCATAGAACAAATGTCGTGCAATTCGGCGTCTTTACCTTCCTGTTTAGCCATCAACCAGGGCTTTTTTTCATCGATATATTGGTTGGCTTTATCGGCCAGCGCCATAATTTCACGCATGGCTTTACCAAACTCGCGGGTTTCATAAAACTCTGCGATTTGTTCGTTAGTGTTGATAAAGTCCTGAAATAAAGCCGGTTCTGAACAGTTAGCAGATAACACATTGGCAAAGCGTTTGCTGATAAATCCGCTGCAACGGCTGGCGATATTAACGACTTTACCCACCAGATCAGAATTTACCCGCTGGCTGAAATCATCAAAATTAAGATCAATATCATCAACGCCCGCGCTAAGTTTGGCAGCAAAATAATAGCGCAGGTATTCCGGGTTCAAGTGCTCCAGATAGGTTCTTGCGGTAATAAACGTACCGCGTGATTTGGACATTTTTTCGCCATTGACGGTTAAAAAGCCATGGGCAAAAATGGCGCTGGGTGTTCTGAAACGGGCGCCACTCAGCATCGCAGGCCAGAACAAGGCGTGGAAATAGATGATGTCTTTGCCGATAAAATGGTACAACTCGGCCTTACTATCTATAGCCCAGAATTCATCAAAATCCAGTCCTTGTTTATCACATAGATTTTTAAAGCTCGCCATATAGCCGATGGGGGCATCCAGCCAAACATAAAAATATTTCCCGGGCGCATTGGGAATTTCAAAGCCAAAGTAAGGCGCGTCGCGGGAAATATCCCATTGTTTTAGACCACTATCCAGCCATTCGGCTAATTTGTTGCAAACCTCTGGCTGCAAATGACCCGCAGTAGTCCAATCACTGAGCATTTTAGTAAAATCAGCCAGATTGAAAAAGTAATGTACGGAGTCTTTTTCAATAGGCTTTTCACCTGAAATGGCGGAAACGGCGTTTTTTAGTTCGGTGGGGGAATAGGTCGCGCCGCAGGCTTCGCAACTGTCGCCATATTGATCAGCCGCACCGCATTTTGGGCATTCACCCTTAATAAAACGGTCGGATAAAAACATAGCCTTAACTGGATCATAGGCCTGGGTAATTGTACGTGAGCTGATATGCCCGGCATCCCGTAAACGTTGATAGATCAACTCTGAAAAGGTTTTGTTTTCTTCGGAATGGGTGCTGTGATAGTTATCAAACGCCACACCAAAGTCAGTAAAATCAGCTAAGTGCTCTTTACCTACCTGCGCGATGAGTTGTTCAGGCGTAATACCTTCGCGATCAGCTTTGAGCATGATCGGCGTGCCGTGGGTATCGTCAGCGCAAACAAAATAACAGGTGTTGCCGCGTTGTTTCTGGAAACGTACCCAAATATCGGTTTGAATGTATTCAACCAGATGTCCTAAATGAATGGGGCCGTTGGCATAGGGTAGGGCGCTGGTGACGAGAATTTTTCTATCTGGCATGGTGTAAAAGTTCATGAGCTACGAAAACAAATAAGCCGATGATTATCGCATAAAATTAACGCTGCTACAGAATAGAGGGCTGCTAAAAAATGAATTTTATTGAAATATCTGTAAAATGTCTCAAACAATGGAATTTAGACCTGCGAGGTTTTAAAAACCTCGCAGGTCTACTATTGCTACTTGCGTCAAAAGTTACATATTTTTAGTGGATTCAGGGTATGAAACTGACAATCCTCATTTATTAAACGCACTAATCTGGAATAATTATGCCAAGCATTGAAAAAGCGGATATAGAAAACCTGCTAAAAACATTTATTGATCCTAATCATGGCGTCGATCTGGTTTCTGCGAAATCGGTTAAAGCAATCACCATCGATGGCGCTAACGTTAGCGTTAAATTGGAACTGGGTTATCCCGCAAAAAGCACTATGGATGGCTTGGCGGACGCTGTTAAAGAGCATTTACAAGCGCTGCCGGGCATAGGCAGTATTTTTGTTGATGTAACGGTGAAAATCATATCTCATGCCGTGCAACAGGCATTGAAGCCGCAGCCTAATGTGAAAAACATTATAGCCGTGGCATCCGGTAAAGGCGGTGTCGGTAAATCAACAACGGCGGTTAATTTGGCGCTGGCGCTGGCGGCGGAAGGCGCAACTGTAGGTATACTGGATGCGGATATTTATGGCCCCAGTATTCCAACCATGCTGGGCTTGTCCGGTTATCCAGCCAGTGAAGATAACAAAACCATGATGCCCAAGATGGCTTATGGTATACAAACCATGTCTATAGGTTATTTGATTGATGCAGATCAGCCGATGATCTGGCGCGGCCCTATGGCAACCAATGCCTTGCAGCAATTGCTGAGAGATACCAACTGGCTTGATGTGGATTATCTGATTGTCGATTTACCGCCAGGGACTGGTGATATTCAATTGACTTTGTCGCAACAAATTCCTGTTAGCGGCGCGATTATCGTCACGACACCGCAGGATATTGCCCTGATTGATGCTCAGCGCGGCTTAGGCATGTTTACCAAAGTCAATGTGCCGGTGCTGGGGATTGTTGAAAACATGAGCTTGCATATTTGCAGTGCTTGTGGACATGAAGAAGCCATTTTTGGTGAAGGCGGCGGCGCTGCGATGTCCGAGAAAAACAAAGTGGATTTCCTGGGTTCATTGCCACTGGATATTACCATTCGTAAAAATGCGGATTCTGGTAAACCCACAGTAGTAGCTGATCCTGATGGACGCGTAGCACAGATTTACAAGGAAATAGCGCGTAAAACAGCGGCAAAACTGGCGTTAAAAACTAAGGATTTCAGTACCCGATTTCCTAATATTGTGGTGCAAAATACTTAAAAATAGGTATAAGGCAAAGGTGCAAGGGAAAGCAATGGCTTTTGTCTTGTGTCTATTACCTCACTATGTGAGAATTAAAAGTTTTAACACACTGGGCAGTTAGTTTCATGAGCATAAAGTCAGACAAATGGATACGCCGCATGGCGGAACAACAGGGTATGATAGAGCCGTTTGAAAGCGGTCAGGTCAGGGATTCGGAAAACGGTCGGGTTATTTCTTACGGTACATCAAGCTATGGTTATGATGTTCGTTGTTCGGATGAATTCAAGATTTTTACCAATATCAACTCTGCTATTGTTGACCCAAAAAACTTTGATCCCAACAGCTTTGTGGATGTTAAATCCGATGTTTGTATTATCCCACCCAATTCTTTTGCACTAGCGCGTACGGTTGAGTTTTTTCGGATACCGCGTGATGTGCTGACTATTTGCCTGGGAAAAAGCACGTATGCCCGCTGCGGCATAATTGTGAATGTAACGCCCTTGGAACCTGAATGGGAAGGTCACGTAACCTTGGAATTTTCCAATACCACAACTTTACCCGCAAAGATATATGCCAATGAAGGTGTGGCGCAAATGCTATTTTTTGGGGCCGATGAAGTCTGTGAGACTTCTTACAAAGACCGGGGCGGCAAGTATCAAGGGCAGACGGGCGTTACTTTGCCGAAAGCTTAAAGGGTGGGATCGGTCAACAATGAGGCGGGATTTATAGCGTCTCATTGTACGGCGGCAATTGCACAAAAAACCCTTGCGCTTTAAGGCTGTCGATAACTTTTCCGGCATCTTCTTTGGCCAGTTTACGTTCAGGAGATAGCACCATATCCATCACGAATTCCATTTTCCCCAGGCTGCTCACAAGCGCATCAGGTACATTTGAAAAATCATCTTTTTTAGCTATATACAAATAGAGATACTCTTTTTTTAGGCTTTTATAGATAAAACATTGCATGATAGTGAACGATAATGAATCAAAGCAGCTATTTTAACTATTTTTGTTTAGAATGCCCCATCCTTAATTCTACAAACACAATCAATGGATAAATCACTGCTCAAATTTGATGATTTCTTTAGATCTGCCTGCTATTTTGAAGCTTCTCTGGTTATAGTTGCGGTATTTTTAGGCTGGGTTGCCGATATCGATCCGTTCAAAAACATTTATTTTTCGGAAACAGCCATCGCTTACGGTGTGTTAGGGACAGCCCCTCTGTTTTTGATGTTTCTAGCCTTGGAAAAAATACAGGGCGAGTCAGTCGTAAATATTAGAAAACTACTGCTTAATACTTTAGGGCCGGGCTTGCATCGTTATCACTGGACTGACCTGTTCATGCTGGCGGCCATAGCTGGCATAGCAGAAGAGTTGCTGTTTCGTGGTGTAATTCAACCCTGGATAGAGGTCTCATGGGGTATGACGGCTGGCTTAATTGTTAGTAATATTATTTTTGGGCTGGTACATGCCGTCACGCCGCTTTATGCATTATTAGCGGCTCTGGTCGGGATTTATTTAGGGTTATCTTTGGATTATGGCGGTGATAGAAATTTATTAACCCCCATTGTTATTCATGGATTTTACGATTTTCTGGCTTTTGTCGCATTGATGCGTGCGTACCGCTCCGGTTTAAACACCTTAGAAAAAGATTAACGTCTGCCACAAAATTAGGATGAATATAAAGCAGTTTAGGAATAAGTCTGCTGCCGATGCCTGCCGTATTTGACTACTTCACATGTTAGAATGAAAAATTTTGTGCCATCAAAAGGATTATGCATTTAATTAGAGGATT
This sequence comes from Methylococcaceae bacterium, assembly GCA_043731245.1. Taxonomy (GTDB): domain Bacteria; phylum Pseudomonadota; class Gammaproteobacteria; order Methylococcales; family Methylomonadaceae; genus Methylobacter_C. The sequence goes on from JAYTJI010000111.1 coordinate 5,809, forward strand.
ATCTCATTTAGAACCCTTCAAAAATGGTTGCGTACTGACTATCGGCAATTTTGACGGCTTGCATTTAGGGCATCGCGCGGTAATAAAAAAACTGGCTGAACGCGGAGAAGCTTTGGGCTTGCCAGTAGTGATCATGGTTTTTGAACCGCAGCCGCTGGAATATTTTTTGGGTGATAATTCCCCCTCGCGCCTGATGCGGTTGCGGGAAAAAGTCATTGAGTTTGCTAAATTGCCGGTCGATAACTTATTGATAGTACGATTTAACCGTTATTTTGCTAACTGTGACGCCGAGCAGTTTATTGAGGATGTTTTAATAAATAAATTGAATGTTAAGCATCTCGTGATTGGGGATGATTTTCACTTTGGCAAAGCGCGGCGGGGTAATTTTGCTATGCTCAAGGAAAAGGGCAAACTTCATGGTTTTAGTGTTGAAGATACCGGGTCTTATCAGGTAGCAGAGCAGCGTATAAGCAGCACTCTTATCAGGGATGCGCTGGGCGAGGGGGATTTGGTAAAGGCAGAGAAATTGCTGGGGCACTGCTATTCGGTATGTGGACGGGTAGCGCATGGTGATAAACGCGGACGGACGATGGGCTATCCCACTGCTAATATAAAAATGTTTAGAAAAAACACCCCTGTTAATGGCGTATTTGCCGTTACTATGACAGGTATTGATGATTTGGAATTCAACGGCGTTGCCAATGTAGGTACCAGGCCAACTGTTGAGGGCGGATCTACGGT
>JAYTJI010000112.1:0-1612 GCA_043731245.1 Methylococcaceae bacterium
CGGGACAGTAGCGCCTTCATCCAGCAACGCAACCGCTGCGCTGACTTGTTTACTATTAACAGATAATTCTTCGGCAATGCGTTGGATTACGTCCATTTATTAACTTCTTGTGCGGATTTAAATAAATATATTGTAGCAGTTGGGTGATAGTTTCTTCACAAATCTTGTTTAAGGGTGCGGCAAGCGATAATCAATTAGACAATTGAATCAAACAGCTAATAGACCGTTATGGAAGATTTAACTTTATACGGTAATGCCTTAAGGGGATCTCTAAAAATTGCTTATTCATGCTTCGACAGGCTCAGCAAGAACGGATAAGTGACTGATTTAAAAAGATCACCGTTCGCACTGAGCTTGTCGAATTGCAATTTTTAGAGGCTCCCTTAACTAAAATCAAAAACAGCGACAACGATTTGTTCATGGCGTAGTAGTATATGCTAATATACAAGCTGAATCCGGGAATAAACTTATTAGCCCGATAGACTTAAATATAACTTTCACTTTGAGACATACATGGAAAATTTTACGCCTTTTTCGGCAACGGCAGGGGGTGCGCTGATTGGCATTAGCGTCACTGTACTATTGCTTTTTAACGGCCGCATTGCCGGTGTCAGCGGCATCATGAACGGGGTGTTTTTTGCGCAAAAAAATGACCGTCTTTGGCGACTGCTGTTTCTTGTGGGGCTTGTTCTTGGAGCCGTTATCTTCCAACTGATGGCGCCTGATTTTAATACACCCCGTCAAAATTATCCGCTGCTGTTACTTGGATTTGGCGGCTTTCTGGTCGGTTTCGGTGCCCGCATGGCTAACGGTTGCATCAGTGGACATGGTATTTGCGGGCTTGCCACAATATCGATACGATCCATTTTCGCCACACTGGCCTTTATGATAGCGGGCATTATAACCGTCTATATTATTCGCCATATTCTGGAGCTTGCCGCATGAAACAAAATCTCATTGCCTTGCTTTGCGGCATAATATTCGGCATAGGGCTATCGCTCTCGCAGATGATTAATCCAAATAAAGTGCTCAATTTTCTGGATATTACCGGCGACTGGGATCCGAGCCTGATATTTGTGATGATAGGTGCATTAACCGTAGCCTTTGTCTCCTTCAAATGGGTTCTAAAACGCCCGGCACCAATATTGGCGGAGAATTTTCAGCTGTCCAAAAAAACGTTGGTGGATAAACAGCTCATGCTGGGTGCGGGCATTTTTGGCATCGGCTGGGGCATGAGTGGTTATTGCCCTGGGCCTGCTGTTACCGGTCTCGGATTACTGTCACTGGAATCAGGCATACTGGTTATTACCATGTACCTTGGTTTTTTTACCTACAACCGATTTTTTGAGCAAAAATAATTGATTTTTCTTGAGGCGGAAACAGGACAAGATTGCTTTGCCGTTCAGAGGAAAACAACGTCATGGACAAACAAGCGTAGGGTGTAAAAGCGTAGCGCCATACACCTCATCAGCCATACGGCGGCGACGGTAGTCTGCGGGTACTTACTCTGGGTCGATTATTACCGCGCCTGACGGCTATCCCATTCCCGTCATGGGGGCTGGCAATATCGCCATGGCGGTTGCGACTGAAGAGCAAGCGCGGGAAGCTGTCC
>JAYTJI010000113.1:0-2307 GCA_043731245.1 Methylococcaceae bacterium
AAAATTCATATCGGTCTGGAAAATTATAGCGGTGGCAGAGCGGGTGATCCAGCCTCTATTGCTTTGGCTGATCGCTTACGTGAATTACCGTTTCGCATCGACCGCTTAAAAACCGGAACGCCACCGCGTATTGATGGCAGAACCATAGATTTCAGCAAGTTGGAAGAACAGCATGGCGATGATCCTGTCCCCGTGTTTTCTTTTATGGGTAAGCGCGAACAGCATCCCCGGCAAATACCTTGCCATATCACCCGCACTAACAGCAAAACCCACGATATTATTCGCGCCGGTTTGGATAGGTCGCCGCTGTATTCGGGGGTTATCGAAGGTATCGGGCCGCGTTATTGTCCATCGATTGAAGATAAGATTGTCCGTTTCGCGGATCGGGACACCCACCAGATCTTTGTCGAGCCTGAAGGCCTGGATACCCACGAAATCTATCCTAATGGCATTTCCACCAGTTTGCCGTTTGATGTGCAGTATGATTTTGTGCGTTCCATGCTAGGTTTTGAAAATGCCGAAATCGTGCGTCCGGGCTATGCCATAGAATATGATTTTTTTGATCCAAGGGATTTGAAAATGTCTCTGGAAACTAAGCACATGGATGGTCTGTTTTTTGCCGGGCAAGTGAATGGTACAACGGGGTATGAAGAGGCCGCAGCGCAAGGTTTGATTGCGGGATTAAATGCTGCGCGTTTGGTTCTGGGACTGGAAAGCTGGTGTCCGGGACGCGACGAAGCCTATATGGGCGTGATGATTGATGACCTGATTACACGCGGCACACAAGAGCCCTATCGGATGTTTACCAGCCGTGCCGAATACCGTTTATTGTTAAGGGAAGATAATGCCGATTTGCGCTTAACCGAAAAAGGCCGTGAACTAGGGCTGGTTGATGACGGGCGTTGGCAAGCTTTTGAGACTAAGCGTGCAGCTATTTCCGATTTGAAAGATGGATTGAAAAAGCAATGGGTCAGGGCAGAGAGTGAAGAAGCTCGCCAAGTGGAAGAAATTTGGGGTAAGCCCTTACTAAAAGAAGCCAACTTGATGGAACTGCTGCGTAGGCCCGAAGTAGATGTGCAGCGGCTGCTGTCCTTCCTTGAAGGTGGTGAAGCCATTGCCGAGCAGGTTGCTGAGCAGGTTGAAATCCAGGCTAAATATGCCGGCTACATTGTCAGACAACAAACTGACATTGATAAGGCTCTACGTTATGATCATTTGCGTCTTCCAGATGCCCTTGATTATAAAGGCGTTCCTGGCCTGTCTAATGAAGTGAGCCAAAAGCTGACAGCCCAACGCCCGGAAACTTTGGGACAAGCATCACGAATCCCCGGCATGACTCCTGCCGCCATTTCCTTGTTGTTAGTTTATTTAAAAAAGAAAAGTGCCTGATGGAAACGTGTCGAAAAATTCTGGTTTCCGGTCTTGAAGCCCTAAATCTGCCTTTGGCTGAAGACCAGATAGAGCGATTGCTGGGCTTTATAACACTCATTGAAAAATGGAATAAAGCTTATAATCTGACCGCCATTCGTAACAGGGAAGACATGGTGGGCTTACATTTATTGGATAGCCTGGCTATTTTGCCCTTTATCGAAGGTACCCGCGTTATTGATATAGGCACCGGAGCGGGGTTGCCGGGTATCCCACTGGCGATTTGTTTGCCTGAAATCGAGTTTACCTTATTGGATAGCAATGCAAAAAAAACACGGTTTGTTCAGCAAGCAATATTGGAATTAAAACTTAAAAACGTAAGTGTTCGTCATAATCGTGTGGAAGACTATCATCCTGAAAAAAGCTTTGATACGGCCATTACCAGAGCGTTCGCCGGTTTATCTGATATAGTGGAAATGGCTGCGCATATACTCAGCAAAGAGGGTGTGTTGTTGGCAATGAAAGGACAAGCGCCGGTGATCCCCAAACTGAAATCAGCAAAAGCAACGCTGATTCCCGTCACTGTTCCAGGGTTAGCCGCAGAAAGATGTTTGGTTAGAATACAATTGCTTAAAGAATCCGAGGTAAGTTAGTGGGAAAAATAATTGCCATAACCAATCAGAAAGGTGGCGTAGGAAAAACGACGACCAGTGTTAATTTAGCCGCTTCACTGGCCGCCGCCAAGCGCAAAGTGTTACTGGTTGATCTTGATGCGCAGGGTAATGCAGCAATGGGCTGTGGCATCGATAAACAGGAAGTTAAGTATTCCAGTTATGATTTATTAATGGAAGACGTGCCCGCAGCAGAAGCCGTTATTTATCTGCCCGACATCGGCTTTTCGGTGATTCCCGGAAATGCTGACCTGACCGCCGCTGAGGT
>JAYTJI010000114.1:0-1125 GCA_043731245.1 Methylococcaceae bacterium
AGCTTAAATTTTGAACAAGTTGAACCCGACAAAACCCACAATTGGGTGAATTTGACGGATAACGATTTTGACTCGTTCATTCCAATTGCCAGCAAACAGACGAAAGCGGCAAAAACTGCAAGTAAAGAAAATGCAATTTTTAAGCTGTTTACGCTTGGTGCATCTTCCAATCGTGATGAATGGGTTTATGACGACGCCTCAGAAGCGCTGCTCGAAAAAGCACTTTGGCAGTTAACTGCATATAACGACGCAAAAAATGAGTTAGCGGTTTGGAAAGATGATGTGAAATGGTCAGAAACGTTAAAACGCAAAGCGTTAACGGGAGTGATTGAAAAATTTTCGCCTGAAATGCTCCGTGAAGCTGCATACCGTCCTTTTGTATTGCGTTTTCTTTATGCGTCTAATTTACTTGTTGATAGACCGGGGGATATGGCTTCAATTCCGTTTCATGGAGAGACGATATGCATTTCTTTTGGTAAAGATTTCCGTATATTAGGAAGTAGTTGCCCGTTTGATTTGCATTATCTTGGTGATACTGTAGGCTTTCCTAAGCTAAGACTAGTTGCTGATGGTGAAACACAAGAAAATATTACTAATTGGGGCTTTAAGAAATTCACTGAGTTTTATAAATCAAATACGGCTAAAAAGATAAACAGAGAAGCCATCTTCCATTACTGCTACGCCGTTTTGCACGACCCCATTTACCGTGAAAAGTACGCGCTGAATTTAAAAAGAGAATTCCCACGTATTCCTTTTTATACCGACTTTTGGCAATGGGCCGCGTGGGGTGAGCAGCTCATGGCGCTGCATATTGGGTATGAAGGGGTTGCACCGTTCAAACTCGACCGTGTGGATATTGAAGATACCAAAGCGCGAACAGCGGGTATGCAGCCCAAAGCGATGCTGAAATCCGATGCAGCAGCTGGGAGCATTACCTTAGATTCTGAGACCACCCTGCGCGGCATCCCCCAAGCAGCGTGGACGTACAAGCTGGGCAACCGCTGCGCGATTGACTGGGTATTAGACCAATACAAAGAAAAGAAACCCAAAGACCCGACGATTCGGGCGAAGTTTGATACTTACCGATTTGCAGATTACAAAGAAAAAGTCATCGATTTACTGGCG
>JAYTJI010000115.1:0-10741 GCA_043731245.1 Methylococcaceae bacterium
GCATCTTATCTTCTGGTCTTTGATTGCGTCGGCAATCAGTTTAACGGTTGTGCGCTTATTATTGTTGGGGATTGATCATTATAAAGCGGATATATCAACCCGCGTGAGTGAGCTTGTGGGGGCGCCGGTAAAAATAGGGCGTTTGCGGGCGAATATGCGGGGCTATAATCCTGAATTGATTATAAAAGACATCGAAATATTGCCCCTTATTCCCAAGCTTCAGACGGGGAATGAAAACTCCCCCGCTATTCAATTTAAAGAAATACGCTTAGGGATTAATCTGCTCGATGTTCTGGTCAACAGGGATCGCTTGGCTTCAACGTGGGTTACGTTTGTGGGCGCCAAGCTCACAGTAAAGCGCAAGCAGGATGGCAGTATTGCCATTGTTGGCTTAAAAGCCAGCGACGAACAGCCTTTGTGGTTATTACAGGGTAGTAAATACGAAGTTTTACAAAGTGAAATTAGTTGGCAGGATGAGCAAAGCCAAAATAAACTTGCTGTTGTTGGCAAAGTAGATTTTGCAATTATGAATAAAGCTCAGCGGCATCAGGTGAATATTCTAGTTAAGCTGCCTAAAAAATATGGCAATGAGATAAGAGTGTCCATGGACTTGAAGGGCAATGTTTTTGAGCCTTCAGATATTAATGGCGCTGTTTTTGTTGAAGGAAAAAATCTAAATTTATCTGAGTGGATGACGGTTGGGATGCCATTTTCGATGAATATCCGTTCGGGTAATGGCGATTTTAAAATCTGGAGTGAGGTGCAGCATTCGCAACTGATTTCTATGAACGGTGACGTTCAATTGCAAGGAATGAAGGTTTTCCGTCAGGATAATGACGTGTTTCCCGTTAAGCAGTTAAAAGCGCTTTTTCACTGGCGTTTGAATAGCAATCAGTGGCGGCTTGATGTAGAGAAGTTTTTATTGGAAACAGCTGATGCCCGGGGTGAAAAAAAATGGCCGGATGCTGTTTTTAGTGTTGCAGGTTTTGCTAAAGACGGTAATTTTCTGCATAAAAACGCAATCTTTGTTCGTCAGGTGGACTTACGGGAGGCCTCGCGTGTCGTGCAATTTTTTGCGCCATTGTCAAAAGAAGCCGGCGTGTTATTGGCACAGGCGCAGTTAAAAGGAACCTTGGAAGATTTTTCCTTGCTCGCCGATCCGGATGAAAAAACCATTGCTGTCAACGGTAAATTTGCGGGGATCAGTGTGGCCCCATTTTCTCAAGTGCCTGGAATAGATAACTTAACCGGGCGCATAAAAGGCAGCGAAAAAGCAGGCGTTTTGCATTTGGCGACTGAAAATGCGTTGATCACCGCGCCGGATTTTTTTCGTGAAGCCCTCGTTATCAAAAGTCTTAAAGGCAATATAAACTGGCGGCAAACAGACACTGACTGGACTTTATCCAGCCCCAAGTTCGAGCTGAATCTGCACGGACTCCAGAGCAAAAACCGGTTGGCTTTAACAATCCCAAAAACAAATGATCGGCCTTTTCTGGATGTGCAAAGTGCATTTGTCAGTGAAGATATTAGCCAGGCGAAGCATTATTTTCCGACAAAGGTAATGAAGCCAGCCGACGTTGTCTGGTTTGATAACGCCTTTCTAGGGGGGCGCGTTACCAAAGGCGGCCTGTTATATGTCGGCAAACTGGGTGTATTCCCTTCTAAAGCTGGAGAGGGAGTGTTTGAGGCTTTATTGGATATCGATCAGTTGAATCTGAGTTATGCCCCGGACTGGCCACAGTTAAGCAACATAGTGGGTCAGGTGACGATTTTACAAAAAAAGATGACCTGTGAAATACATCAGGGACAGAGTAATAATCTCAATATTCTCCAGGCAACAGTTGTCAATCCTGCACTAGGAACAAGCAAGCTACTCACGGTCAAGGGTGAGCTGGAAGGAGAAATAAGCCGTGTATTCAAGTTTTTGCAGCAAACACCGCTAGCTCCCGATGTGAGCTTTTTGGTTGATGCGATTGTCCCTCAAGGTAACACCAAGGTCGCGCTCGATCTTACCTTGCCTTTAGCTGAAGGGATTATGCCTAAAGTGTATGGAACGGCCCAGTTAAACCAGACCAGTTTAAATGTGCTGGCGCTTGATCTCGGGATAAACAAAATTAATGGAGAATTAAAATTTACTGAACAGGGTGTTTATAGTGATGTTATTAAGGCGGTAGCTTTAGGGCAGCCGATTAAGATTAATATTAACAGGGCTGAGCAGCAGACTTTTGTCAATATAACGGGAAGCACCGAACTTGATGATTTACAAAAAAAATTCAAAATGTCAGGTTGGACACTAGCTAAAGGCGCAATGGATTATCAGTTAAAGCTTGGGCTACCTTACCCCGGCAGTCCATCGGAACTGGTGATTCAATCTGATCTTGTCGGCGTAGCGCTGGATTTGCCAGGTTTTTTGGCTAAAACAAAGAATCAGAAAAAACCTTTGACGGTAACCATTAGCTTGGGAGATGAAGCATTATTACCGATAACTATCAATTATAACGATACATTAAAAGCAGCCGTTAAATTAAATTCGGCCCAGCAGCGAATCCATTCAGGACATGTTCTAGTTGGCTCAGGGGAGGTTGTGCAGCCGTCGGAAACCGGTCTGATAGTAGAAGTCAATCAAGATCCGTTGAATCTGCAAGATTTACTGGGCTTGTCAGGCCAAAGCAACAGCTCTAATGGAGAGGGCGCTGACAACAACATCAAGCAGATTAAAATTCACAGTCAACATGCGCAGTGGAAAAACACACCATTAGGTTCTTTTGAGTTGACGTTGAAGCCGGATGCCGACAATTGGGCGGGTGTTATTAAGAGTGTATTCGCGACCGGGAAAATAGCGCTTAAAGGCGCTGAAAAAATCACCCTGGATATGACAACAGTGGATCTTTCGGCATTGAAGCAGCTTAAATCGCAAAGTGCAGCTACAAAAGATACTGTAATAGCCCCGGAGCTACAGCTGGTGCCTGCGGCTATGCCTTTATTAGCTATCAGCAGTCAAAAAACGCTGTGGCAATCTGTTGATCTTGGCCAATTGAGATTGGAAACCGAGCGCATACCCAATGGTATGGTTTTCAAATACTTTGAGTTGGCAGGGGATGATCAAAAACTGACTTTATCAGGCGATTGGAAAGTTAATGCTCATAAGTCTGAAACTCACATACAAGGCAACTTGAATATGCCGCGAGCCGGTCAGTTGCTTGCAAAGCTGGGCATTACCAAGGATCTCACGGAATCCTCCGCCGATGTTGATTTCACGGCTGCGTGGAATGCAGCGCCCTATCAATTTGCATTGGCTGATGTAAAAGGCAAGATAGATGTTAATTTAAAAAGTGGTCGTATCTTAAGCATAGAGCCAGGATTTGGCCGCGTGTTGGGTGTGCTGGCAGTGGCTCAGTGGATAAAACGCTTGCAGTTGGATTTCAGTGATGTCTATGAGGAGGGCTTGACTTTTAATAGCATTAATGGACACTTTGATTTGTTAAAGGGTAAAGCTATAACCCATGATTTAGTGATTGATGCCATTCCTGCAAAAATTACCATCACTGGAGAGACTGACTTTGTTAATCAAACGCTTGATCAAGTTGTCAACGTAACGCCAAAAAGTGCTGATGCCATACCTATTGCTGGTACAATTGTTGGCAAGGTCACCGGTTTAATTGGACGGTCTTTGACCGGTAAAGATCAGGAAGGATTCTTTTTCGGTTCTCAGTATTTGGTTAAGGGTGACTGGGGAAATGCACAAATTATTCCGCTACATGAAAACGATGGCTTGTTGCAGAAAACCTGGAATGGGATTACTGGTTTTCCATGGTTGCAGCAACCCGAAGAACCATAATAAAGAGAGAAGATATGAGTAAATGCGCCGCTATACAAATGGCATCAAGCCCAAGTGTCAGTTCTAACTTGTTAGAAGCTGAAAAGCTTATTGCAGAAGCGGCTAAAGCAGGCGCAAAACTGGTGGCATTGCCGGAAAACTTTGCCTTAATGGGTGATCATGAATCGGATAAACTTAAAGCTAAAGAAGTGGATGGTTCAGGGCCTATACAAAATTTTTTGGCTACAGTCGCCAAAAAATATGCGGTATGGGTAGTCGGCGGCACTATCCCTATAGCTGCCGATGACGCCAATAAAGTACGGGCAGCTTGTTTGGTTTATAACGATAAAGGCGAAAGAATCGGGCGTTACGATAAAATACATTTATTTGATGTCAACGTTCCGGGGACTAATGAGGTTTACCGCGAATCAGACTCCATAGAGCCGGGTTCTGAGCCGCAAATTTTTGATACACCTTTCGGCAGGTTGGGCATCGCAGTTTGTTACGATTTGCGGTTTCCTGAGTTTTTCCGCGAAATGAGTAATAAAGGTATAGATATACTGGTGGTTCCTTCCGCATTCACTGCTGAAACAGGCGCTGCACACTGGGAATTATTACTGCGTGCGCGTGCCGTGGAAAACCTCTGTTACGTCATTGCGCCGAACCAGGGAGGTTTTCATCTTAATGGCCGTAAAACCTTTGGTCATAGCATGATTATTGACCCCTGGGGTGTGGTGCTGGATTGTTATAAAACCGGCGGCGGTTATGTTTTGGCTGAAATAGATCCGGAAAGACTGGAAAAAGTGCGTGGGGCATTTCCGGCTTTAAATCATCGGCGTTTTTTTTGAGGGTAATATGGGTATTATCATTAAAGGTTTTTTGCTGGCTCTTGTTCTGGCGTCCTGCGGGACAACGGAAGATAGCCGTTATCGGGATACATCGGCGTTGGAACGTCCGCCCACTCTTGCTGCCAACAGACCGAAAGGAGTGCCACGAGTACTTGATAATAGTACGATTCCCAAAAAACGGTATCAAAAGGGCTTAGGATCAGATGTTTATATAACGACGACAACACCGGTGCAGCTTAGAATAAAGCATCTTTTTGATTATGCCTGGACCACACTGGATCTTGCATTAAAGCAAAGCAAAATCGAAATAACGGATCATGATCATGATAAAGGGCTTTATTATGTAAGTTACGATGCAGATAGCTCTTTCTTTAGTAAAGAAGATCAGGCAATTTACGTATTAACCTTAGAAAGCGACGGTTTAGAGACAAAAGTAACGGCGGCTCTTGGTAATGCCGCTGAGCAACTCAGCGCTAGTAAGCGCGGTCACTCTATCGATAACAGCGCTAACCAGCCCGCCGATGGCGCTGAAAAACTATTGCAGTCATTGTATGAAACGATACGCGATGATTTGGAAGAAGAATAATACAGGTACAAAATTCAAGGAAAAAGGCTCATAACGCTAACCCTTGTAACAAGTCCTGTACCTTTAAGCCTTTATTTTTATGATGTGATGGAATTATTAAATCTTGCAAGACAAGCTATTCTGATGCCCTCTGGCATACAGGATGGCGATATAGAAAAAATTATGAACCGATTGCTCAGTTCACCAGTTGATGCAGCAGATATTTATTTCCAGTCCAGTCATAGTGAATCCTGGGTAATGGAAGGCGGCATCATTAAAGAGGGCAGTCATAGTATTGAGCAGGGTGCTGGCGTGCGTGCCGTGTCGGGTGAGAAAACCGGCTTTGCCTACAGCGACCGGATTGAATTACCGGTATTGTTGGAAGCGGCAAACAATGTTAAAGCCATAGTCCGGCAAGGGCAAGACGCCCAGGTTGGACTGGTGAAAGCAGCTAACTGGCCGCTGTATTATCCAGTTGCCAATCCGTTAAAATCATTGGCCGATCAACAGAAAATTGATTTATTGCGCAAAGTTGAGAGTGAAACCCGCAAGTTGGATACTCGCATAGAAGAAGTGATTGTTAGCCTGAGTGGTGTCTATGAAAATATTCTGGTGGCCAATCAGGATGGCTTTTTAGCGGGTGACGTAAGACCTTTGGTACGGCTGAATGTAACGGTTATCGTAGTAGAAAACGGTAAACGTGAACAGGGTAGCATGGGCGGCGGCGGGCGTAGTGATTACAGTTATTTTATTGATCAGGATCGGGCACTGGAATACGGCAAAGAAGCGGTAAGGCAGGCGCTGGTTAATCTGGAAGCTGAAGAAGCCCCTGCGGGTAATATGACCGTAGTTCTGGGCCCTGGTTGGCCGGGTATTTTACTGCATGAAGCGATTGGTCATGGCCTGGAAGGTGACTTTAACCGCAAAGGCACATCGGCATTTAGTGGTCGCGTCGGTGAACGGGTTGCCTCCGATTTATGCACCGTGGTCGATGACGGTACTTTACAAGGTCGGCGTGGTTCATTGAGTATTGATGATGAAGGTACGCCGACAGAAAAAACTGTATTGATTGAAAACGGTATCCTCAAAGGCTACATGCAGGACAAACTCAATGCGCGGTTAATGGGCGTTAAACCGACAGGTAATGGTCGCCGTGAATCCTACGCGAACTTGCCGATGCCGCGCATGACCAACACTTACATGCTGGCGGGGCAGCACAATCCCGAAGAAATCATAAAATCAGTAAAAAAAGGTTTGTATGCCAAGAACTTTGCTGGCGGACAGGTTGATATTACCTCGGGTAAATTTGTCTTTTCAGCCAGCGAAGCCTATTTGATAGAAAATGGCAAGATAACCCGTGCCGTTAAAGGTGCTACCTTGATAGGCAACGGCCCTGATGTTTTAACTAAAGTATCTATGGTCGGCACTGATTTAGAACTGGATAGCGGTGTCGGCACTTGCGGTAAGGATGGACAAAGCGTGCCGGTCGGCGTGGGTCAACCTACTATGAAGATAGATGGGTTGACGGTTGGCGGGACGAGTGTTTAATACAATTAAGCGCTAGGGAGTAAGCAAATGCCAGATAAATGCCCTGTATGCAACACTGAACTCAAGAAAGCATCTATCGATGATTTTAATCGGGAGGTAACTGCTTTTTCTTGTTATCGATGTGGAGATTTCGCTCTTTCACTCGAACTTATTGCGAATATTCCTTATATTTTACAACGGAATAAAAATGCGGCTGTGAAAATAAGTCACGCACTCCGAGCAATGCAGCGAATAAACGAAAAAGTCGAGTTATCGACAAGTAGCATTGACTCAATATTAGAAAAACCATTACCTCGCCCGCAAGAACAAGCTGATTTACTGATTCGTTGGTTAGCTGAACATACTGATAATCCTGGCGACCAGGTTTCACTTGAGCCTGTAGAGCACCACTTATCATTAATAGGGGCTAAGACTGAGGAAGGTGTTGTTCTGGTTCTTTCTCATTTAATTAAAGTCGGTTTGGTGAAAGGAACACTAACAGAAACGTCTGGAGGCTACATAGGTTTTGGTGAATTAGCACTTACATTTGATGCTTGGAACTATTACGAGACGCTGCTCAAAGGAAGTGCTACTTACCGGAAGGCATTTATGGCGATGCAGTTTGGTGACGCTGAGCTTAATGTCGTACTTGAAAACGTATTTAAGCCCAGCGTAAAACTGGCAGGATTTGACTTATTTAAACTTGACGATGAGCCGCGAGCCGGACTCATTGATGATCGATTAAGGGTGGAAATCCAATCATCAGATTTTCTAATTGCCGATTTGACCCATGCAAATAACGGTGCTTATTGGGAGGCTGGTTATGCTGAGGGATTGGGTAAACCGGTTATTTATACCTGTGAAAAAGAAAAATTTAACTTGCAGAAAACCCATTTCGACACTAATCACCACTTGACAGTTGTATGGGATAAAAATGCACCTGAACAGGCTGGAGATTTATTGAAGGCAACCATTCGCGCAACGTTAGCGAAGCAAGAAGATTAAATAGTTTGTAACTGACGGTTAGCGAGACGAGTATTTAGGTGAAATATACCCAGTATTTTCTTTATACAAGGAGTAGGGAGGACAGGGCGGGCATAAAACTTGAATGGATTGAGAAGGTTGTTACCTGCCCGATTAAGACCAAAAGACAAGTGGATGGACGGTTTAAAAAATGGGGATTTATCGCGGAAGAAGGAAAGTATTTAAGGGTTATTTTGCTGGAAGATGAAGAGACAGTACATAATGCTTTCTTCGATAGAGGATTTAAAGGGGTAGATAATGAAAATTAAATATTTTGAAGATACAGATACAGCATTGCTGGAGTTTTCGGAGCATCCGGTTTTCGAGACTAAAGAAATAAATGAAAATATTTATCTGGACTTGGATGAAGATGGAAATTTGATTGGAATGACGATTGAACACGCATTGTCGCAAGCAAATATTAATGAAGTTTCATTTCAGCAGATAAATCGTCAAGTAGCTTAAAGAGAAAATAGTGCAAAATCAGCAAGAAATCAATCGCTTAAAAAATACCGTTCAAGACTTATTGGACGAAGCAAAAAAACAGGGTGCCAGCGCGGCTGAAGCCGGTTTGAGTCAGGAAAATGGCTTATCGGTGTCAGCGCGTCTGGGTGATGTTGAAACTATAGAACATCATTGCGACCAAGGTCTTGGAATAACGGTCTATTTTGGTCAGCGTAAAGGCTCGGCCAGTACCACGGATTTGTCGCCGGATTCTATTAAAGAAACGGTCAGCGCGGCCTGTAGTATTGCCCGTTATACCAGTGAAGACGAATATGCTGGATTGCCCGAAAAAGAACTGTTGGCAACTGAGTTCCCCGATCTTGACCTTAATCACCCGTGGGACATTAGTGTTGATGAAGCAATTGCCCTGGCTATCGAGTGCGAAGATGCCGCACGGACTTATCATGCTGAAATCAGCAATTCCGAAGGTGCGTCCGTTAATACCCATCAGGGCATACATGTTATGGGAAATAGCCTTGGATTTCTTCATGGTTATGTGTCGACACGTCATTCCTTAAGCTGCTCAGTATTGGCGCAACGCGGCGAGAGTATGCAGCGCGATTACTGGTATAGCGTGTCCAGAAATGCCCTGAATTTAGAACCTGCCAGCGAAATAGGTAAAAAAGCGGCGCAGCGGGCGCTACGCCGTTTGCAAGGTCGCAGCTTAAGCACAAGGCAATGCCCTGTGATGTATAGTGCAGAGATTGCATCAGGATTGCTGGGTTCATTGATAGGTGCAATCAGCGGCGGTAACTTATATCGCAAGTCCTCGTTTTTACTGGATGCTCTGGACAGCCAAATTTTTCCCGAATTTATTCATATTTATGAGCAGCCTTATTTAAAAGGCGCATTAGGCAGCGCCGCTTTCGATGGCGAAGGCGTAGCCACTAAAACCCGCGATATAGTCAGCGACGGTATTTTACGCAGCTATGTATTAAGCACTTATTCTGCACGTAAATTGGGATTGCACAGTACAGGTAATGCGGGTGGCGTGCGTAATTTAACAATAGATTCTGGAACTCTTGATTTCGTCGGTATGCTGAAGCAACTTAATACCGGATTGTTGGTTACCGAACTGATGGGGCAGGGCGTTAATATGGTAACGGGTGATTATTCGCGCGGTGCAGCGGGATTCTGGGTGGAAAATGGCGAAATTCAATATCCGGTTGAAGAAATTACCATTGCCGGTAACTTGAAAGATATGTTCAAAAACATCATTGCCGTGGGCAATGATGTTGATTATCGCGGTAATGTCCGTACCGGTTCTATACTGGTCGAGCGGATGTCTATTGCCGGGGAATAAACTTAAATCCTAGAGGCGCGCAAATCGCGTCTCTACAAAGATTTTACAATATCCTCTATCAACTGCGGTCCGCGATAAATCAGGCCGCTGTAGATTTGTACCAAACTTGCACCGGCCTTTAACTTTTCATGTGCATCCACCGCATTTAAAATTCCCCCTGCTGCAATAATCGGGATTTTCCCCTGTAATTCAGTCGCTAATCCATGTACTACAAGAGTAGATTTGTCTTTAACTGGCGTGCCGCTTAAGCCACCCGTTTCATGGGCAAGTGGATGACCTGCAATCATGTCGCGGGCGATAGTGGTGTTAGTGGCAATTACGCCGTCTATTTCAAACTCAAGTAACAATCTTGCAATATGGCTTATTTCATCGGCGGTCAGATCGGGTGCGATTTTTAGGGCTAAAGGCACATAAAAACCGTGTTCTCGTTGTAGCTTAAGTTGCTCTTCTTTTAAGGCGGCAATTAGTTTTTTTACTTCATTACCCTGCTGCAACTGGCGCAGATTTTTAGTGTTTGGCGAAGAAATGTTAATGGTAATGTAACTGGCAGACGTATAAGCCTTGCGTAAACCAATCAAATAATCGTCCGCCGCATTTTCAATCGGTGTGTCGAAATTCTTGCCGATATTGATGCCTAAAATGCCATTGAAATTACTTTGTTTAATCTGGTTCAGCAAGTGATCCAGCCCCAAATTATTAAAACCCATGCGATTGATAATCGCCTGATGCTCAGGCAGCCTGAACAAACGCGGTTTAGGATTGCCCGGTTGTGGGCGCGGCGTCACCGTACCTATTTCGATAAAGCCAAACCCTAATGCGGCCAGCGCAGTTATGTAATCGCCGTTTTTATCCATGCCAGCGGCAAGGCCGACAGGATTTTTAAAGCTGAGCCCCATTACATTCACGGGTTTATCTTCAATAGCAGGGTAGAGCAGATCTCCCAAGCCGGAAACATGCGCCATATTTAGTAGCTTAAGTGTCATTTCATGGGCGGCTTCCGGATCCAGTGAAAATAATAGCGGGCGTAATAATGGATAAAGATTCATAGGTTTGTCGTTATGTAATTATTTTGGAGGGTGAGTTGCCAATGCCGGGTTACGCTATCGCTAACCCGGCCTACATAATTTATAAGGCTCAGGCGCTACGGCAGTGGG
>JAYTJI010000116.1:0-5653 GCA_043731245.1 Methylococcaceae bacterium
TCGGCCAATAAAATATCCGTCATCATTGCCCGGCGTTTATTCAAGGTTTCTGCAACATGGACAAAAATTCTTTCTGAGGTTTTATCAGGCGTGATTAACATAGATACGACGCGAACTGATTCACCGTACATCCTGTCGTTAAAATAAACCGGATGCGCCCAACCTGTTCCCGGATTCGGGGGTTCGGGAACAAGAGGGTCTCCCGCTAATATTTCTTGTTCTGACGTGGTGATTTTAAAATAGGTTTTGTCCTGTTCATCCCATTTAAAAATCTCTAAAGCGGCGGTGGGAAGTTCAACAACTACCTTACCTTCTTGCACTTTTATTTCTTGTGTCAAAGATCGGGCGGAATCAAGTAGCCAGCGGTCATAAGCTTCATCGACATAATGCAGGGTGACAAAATAGGAAAGAACGGCATCGATAACCACGAAAAAAATAAGCGGTATGACCAAACGGAAAAGCATTTCCGTTTTGAGACTTCTGTTTTTATACATCGGCTGATTTCTCTAATAGGTAGCCCAGTCCGCGTACTGTGCGTATCACTGTTCCATAAGGCTCTATGTGCTTGCGCAGACGGTGTACATAAATTTCTATGGCATTGTCGGTCAGTGCATCACCATCGACCGATAACCGTTGGGCAATGCGATCTTTGGCGACGACTTTGCCGGCTTGCAGCAATAAAATTTCCAACACGCCATATTCCCGTGCCGACAGTAATATCGGCTCGCCATCCACCAACACCTGGTGGTTATGCGTGTCCAATACCAAACGCCCAATGACAAGATTGTTACTAAATCCGCCATAACAACGCCGAATTAAGGCATTAATCCGTACTTCCAACTCCCTAAGCTCGAAAGGTTTGGTCATATAGTCATCAGCGCCTTGCTCAATGCCGGTGATCCTATCATTAACAGCATCACGCGCCGTCAAAATTATGATAGGCAAAGGCACTTTTAGTCGCCTGAATCTACGTAATAATTCCAGGCCGTCGATATCCGGCAATCCTAAATCAAGTACGATCAAATCGAAACCTTGTGCTTGCAATAAATGTTCAGCATAAGCACCCGTAGTTGCACAGGTAACCGTGTAACGGCTATTGGCCAAGGTGTGGATTAAGCCATCAGCCAATACAGCATCGTCTTCTATCAATAATATGTTCATAAACTGGAATAGCGGCGTGAAAGGTTCGTGAAAGGAAGTAAGGCTAGGATTAACAGGCGATAGGTAAGCTAATTGCAGGCTAAAGAATAATACAGCCAAAAAGTGGCGGTACAAAGCAAAAGGCTACAGTTTATAATTGGCGGCCTTTAGTTTTAATCATAGCGATTGACACTAAAATATCGACTTGAGACTATTAACCATAACAAATTACAGCAACGGATCCTTAAACATGACACAGAAACACACTCAGTATTATATCCGTCATCTCAAAGATGATATTCCTGCAGGTATAGTGGTGTTTTTAGTGGCTTTACCCTTATGCTTAGGGATAGCGCTGGCATCAGGAGCGCCCTTATTTTCGGGCTTAATCGGTGGCTTGGTCGGCGGGCTCATTGTTTCCTGGCTCAGTGGTTCGCAACTCGCTGTTTCAGGGCCTGCCGCCGGTTTAACCGTCATTGTTTTCAATGCCATTGAAACCCTCGGCAGTTTTCAAGGCTTGCTGGTTGCCTGTGTTTTAGCAGGCATCATGCAGCTTGTGTTGGGATTTTTGAGGGCCGGGATTATTGGCGCATTTTTTCCTTCTGCTGTCATTGAAGGTATGTTGGCGGCAATTGGTTTAATTTTGATTATCAAACAGATTCCTCATGCCACGGGATACGATACCAGTTATGAAGGCGATGAAAGCTATATGAAGGAAACTGCCGAATCCAGCTTCTTTGAGTTATTTGACGCATTTGGAGGACTATCGCCCGGCTCGGTTATTATCAGCGCCGTGGCATTGTTGCTGTTGATTTTATGGAGTACGCCTTGGTTTAAACGACAATCCTGGTTAAAACTGATCCCCGGCCCGTTAGTGGCAGTCGTTTGGGGTGTTGGCTACAACGTTGTCACCACCCAGTTTGCACCTAGCTGGGCGGTCAGCAGCAAGCACTTGGTGAGCTTACCGGTTTCGGAAAAAGCCAGCGATTTTTTCAACAATTTTGTTCTGCCAAACGCTAGCTATCTCAGCCATCTTACTAATCCGCAGGTTTATGTGGTTGCAATAACGATTGCTATTATCGCCAGTCTGGAAACACTGTTAAGTCTTGAAGCGACTGATAAACTGGACCCCTTGAAACGTCTCGCGCCCACCAACCGCGAGCTGAAGGCGCAAGGCGTCGGTAATATTATCAGTGGCCTGCTTGGCGGCCTGCCAATGACCGCCGTCATCGTGCGCAGTTCGGCCAACATCAACGCGGGCGGTCAAACCAGTGTGGCCTGTTTTACGCATGGCGTCTTTTTATTGTTCAGTGTCATGTTTTTTTCGCACTACCTAAACACTATCCCCCTGGCTTGTTTAGCCGCCATTTTATTGCATACCGGTTATAAACTGGCCAATCCGGCAGTATTCAAGAAATTTTACCAAAAAGGCATGAACCAATTTTTGCCTTTTGTCATCACTGTCATTGCGATTCTGGTCACCGATTTATTAAAAGGCATGGCCATAGGCATGGTTATTGGCCTGTTTTTTGTTATCAAAGCCAATTATCATGCAGCCATTACACTCACTCAAGTTGGCTCACACTATCTGTTATCGCTGAACAAAGATGTCTCCTTCCTAAATAAAGCGCTATTAAGAAAATTTATTTTGAGCATCCCGGAACAAAGCACAGTAACCATCGCCGCGAGTAAAGCTACGTTTATTGATCACGATATTATGGAGACGATTGAAGATTTCTTGGCTACCGCGCCGGATGACGATATTACAGTCGAAACCATTGATCTGCATGGCAAAGAAAAAATCAAAAAACACGAGGCCATGGTGATATTAGATGACAGGGCGTAGAGACTGAACACGGTATCCGTTGGTTTTGAACGATAATTACTAAAATATTAGAACCTGTAAAGTTAATAAATGAAACCGCAAATACAGATGAATACCCCCCCTAATGTTAATAACAGCGGCCTGTTTGCCAATCTGAATTGCGATTTTCCAGCAGGCATTGCGGTTTTTCTGGTATCAATACCGTTATCATTAGGCATAGCGCTGGCAGCCGGTGCACCGCTGTTTTCCGGGTTGATTGCCGGGATTGTTGGCGGCATCATCGTCGCGCCTTTAAGCGGTTCTTCGTTGGGCATTAGCGGCGCCGCAGCCGGTCTTGCCGTTATTATGTCGACTGCTATTTCGGAACTGGGCTTTAATGCTTTTTTACTTGCAGTGGTTTTTGCAGGCATTATGCAAATGATTATGGGGCTAGCTAAAGCAGGTGTTATTGCCTATTACTTCCCTTCTTCTGTCATTAACGGCATGTTGTCGGGTATCGGAATTATTATTTTTCTCAAGCAAATTCCTCATGCAACGGGTTATGACCGTGATTACGAGGGCGATCTTACTTTTTTTCAAATTGATAGTTTTTCCTCGTTTTCTGAACTGTCGCACATGCTTGGATTTATTTCGCCCGTAGCGATATTGATTGCCACAATTTCGCTGATAACGCTGATTTTATGGGAGCAGCCGTTTATGAAAAAACAGCGTTTTTTTCAACTGTTCCAGGGTGTTTTAGTTGCTATTGTCACTGGCGTTTTATCCAATCAAACCCTGCAATATTTTTATCCTGAACTGGCGTTGAGTGGTAATCATTTGGTCATGATACCTGTGCTGAAAAATGCCGGTGATTTCTTCAGCCAGCTACATTACCCGGATTTCTCCCAGTTTAACAATCCGGCAATTTACCTGGCAGCGCTAACCTTGGCGCTAGTAGCCAGCTTGGAAACGCTGCTTTCTGTGGAGGCAATTGATAAACTCGATGCCTATAAACGAGTGACACCCACTAACCGGGAGCTTATTGTTCAAGGCATTGGCAATATTAGTTCAGGATTGCTCGGCGGCTTGCCACTGACACAAGTGATTGTGCGAAGCTCCATCAATATCCAGTCCGGTGCAAAAACCAAAGCTTCCGGATTTATACAGGGATTATTGATGCTATTGACAGTCATTTTTATTCCCGCTGTACTCAATAAAATTCCGTTAGCGAGTCTGGCCGCCATCTTAATGGTTGTCGGCTATAAACTGGCCAGGCCGGACGTGTTTAAAACCATGTACAAGGCAGGCATGAATCATTTTGTGCCTTTTTGCGCGACCATTTTGGGCTTGGTTTTTACCGATATGCTGACAGGTATGGGTATCGGTCTGATCGTCGCCTTGTTTTCGATATTACTGGAAAATTATAAAAGCGCTTTTTATTTCAATAAGTCACATATCGGTAATAAAACCATCCTCCGATTATCCGAACACGTCTCCTTCCTAAATAAAGCCAACATTAAGCAAACCCTTGAGCAGTTGTCCAATAATTCAGAAATCATCATTGATGCAACCCGTTCAAAATACATTGACTACGATGTTTTCGAAATTATTGAAAACTTTAAAATCGAAGCGCAACGTAAAAACATCAAACTGACTATTGAGAATTTGCGTGGTTATGGCGTATTAGCTCCAGTTGAAAATGCACGAGCGCCAACCTACGATACCCAGCAAGCATTAACACCCGCTAAAGTATTGGCACTACTGAAAGAAGGTAATGAACGCTTTGTTAATAATCTGAATTCAAACCGGAATTTACTGGAACAAATTAATGACACCCGGCAAGGGCAATTCCCCATTGCGATTGTACTTAGCTGCATGGATTCGCGAACGTCCGTTGAGCTAATTTTTGATCAGGGCTTGGGTGATGTTTTTAGTGCGCGGGTTGCGGGTAATGTTATTAATGACGACATTTTGGGTAGCATGGAATACGCCTGTAAATTGGCGGGTTCAAAGCTGATTGTAGTGTTGGGGCATTCGCATTGTGGCGCAATCAAAGGCGCTTGTGCAAATGTGGAACTGGATCACCTGACCGGGCTATTACAGAAAATAAAACCTGCTATTGATGCTGTACACGCCGAAGAATCAGTACAAATCACGGCTAATGATGACAGTGTCGTGCAAAAAGTGGCCAATAAAAATGTGCAACTGACTGTCGAGCAAATCAGAAGCAGAAGTGCTATGTTAGACGCAATGGTGAAAAGTGGCGATTGTGGCATAGTCGGCGCAATGTATGACATTGAAACCGGAACAGTGAAATTCTATTCGGATGTTTAAAAGCAAGGCACGGATAGAGACGCGCATTGCGTCTCTATCACAGTGAATTTTGTGAAGTCTATTTTTTGGGGAACAACCCATTATTCCATTGGCTAATCGAAAAGTACTGATCCAACTCATTCTGATCGGCATTGTGATCAGTTATTAAATTCTTCAGTTTTCTTCCCGGATTCTTGGATTTCGTGGTTAATGTACCCTTAGTTTTTCCTGATTAGCAAGATGCTTCAGCCAGCGCCAAAAGTCCGTCATTCCGGCAGGGAAGCCGGAATCCAGAACCATGGACGGTAACTTTCCAGGTACACTGCCGTTATAGTTAGGCTCTAGGTATCCACATCCATGTGACTGGATACTGGCATCCATGCCAGTATGACGGCG
>JAYTJI010000117.1:0-7469 GCA_043731245.1 Methylococcaceae bacterium
TTATTCAGGGAAGGGCAGGGTATTGTTGCGCATGGCAAATTAGATAATCGCGGCGTGTTTATTGCCGAGGAAGTGCTTGCCAAGCATGATGAAAATTATATGCCGCCGGAAGTTAAAAGCAGTTTGAAGAATCAGCCGATGCCCGTTGCAGGTCAAAAGTAACCGCCATAAACCGGAAAGTTAAGTTATGAACGCTATTGAATTTGAAACGCAAACTCACAACGGCATCGTTGAAATACCACCAGAATACCAAGCCTGGCAAAATAAAACGGTGCGCGTTATTTTATTAGAGCCTGATGAAAAACAATCTCTAGCAAAAACGCCCCGGTTTACTGCGGTAACTCTCAAGACTCAAAACTACCGCTTTGACCGTGAACAGGCTAATGAACGCTAAGGCATTTTTTGATACGAACATATTAGTTTATCTCTATTCGATTGATGAACCAGAAAAACAACATAAGGCATTACAGCGAATAGAGGCAACTGAAAATTGCTGGATTAGTACACAGGTATTGAGTGAGCTAAGTAATACCTTGCATAGAAAATTTAAACTGGAATATAGTGCTATCGCCGAGGTACTTACTGAAATGCAAGTGTCATTTCAAGTTATAACGGTTCAACCAGACACCATTAAACAAGCCTTAAATCTTGCGCAAATTTATCATTATTCGTATTACGACAGCTTGATTATTGCGGCCGCGCTGGAACAATCATGCACTATTTTATATTCAGAAGATATGCAGAACGAGCAAATCATTGAACACCACACACTCATTTTAAATCCGTTTAAAACCATAGAGCTTGACGACGAACGCAAAGGTCAAAAACAATGATTGCAGAACTGGGACATTTTTCACTGATTCTCGCCTTGTGCATGGCACTGATATTAAGCACCTTGCCTATTATTGGAGCGTTTCGTAACCAAGCGGGCTGGATTGCCGTTGCCAGACCTGCCGCATTCGCCCAACTACTGTTTATGGCCTTATCCTACGGTTGCCTGACCTACAGCTGTTTGACGCATGATTTTTCAGTCAAATACATTGCCGTTAATTCCAATACTGCTTTACCTACGCTGTATTTGATTTCAGGGGTATGGGGCGCACACGAAGGTTCATTATTATTATGGGGCCTGGTGTTGACGATATGGACGGCGTTAGTGGCACAGTTTAGTAAAAGTATTCCTGATGTGACCGTGGCGCGAGTGTTAGGCGTAATGGGGCTGGTTTCTATCGGTTTTATCCTGTTTTTATTGCTGACGTCTAATCCTTTTGAACGCCTGTTTCCCGCGCCTTTGGAAGGGCGTGACTTGAATCCCTTGTTGCAAGACCCCGGTCTGGCGATACATCCGCCCATGCTGTACATGGGTTATGTCGGCTTTTCTGTGGCCTTTGCTTTTGCTATTGCCGCCTTATTGGAAGGTCGTCTGGATGCCGCGTGGGCGCGTTGGTCCAGACCTTGGACTAACATGGCCTGGATGTTTTTAACGCTAGGTATTGCCTTGGGCAGTTGGTGGGCTTATTACGAACTGGGCTGGGGCGGCTGGTGGTTTTGGGATCCGGTAGAAAATGCGTCGTTTATGCCGTGGCTGGTCGGAACTGCTTTAATGCACTCTTTGGCGGCTACCGAAAAACGCGGCGTGTTTAAAACATGGACAGTTTTACTGGCGATTTTTGCCTTTTCATTAAGCCTGTTGGGTACATTCCTGGTGCGTTCTGGCGTATTAACCTCGGTTCATGCCTTTGCCAGTGATCCGGCTCGAGGCCTGTTTATCTTGATATTTCTGGCGGTTGTAGTGGGTGGCTCATTATTGCTGTACGCCGTTAGAGCGCCAACCGTAAAAAGTAGTGCAACTTTTGAATTAGTTTCCAGAGAATCAGCAATATTACTTAACAATGTTCTGCTAGTGGTAACAGCTGCCAGTATTTTACTCGGCACCTTATATCCATTAGTGATTGATGCTTTGGGATTAGGCAAGATTTCCGTAGGTCCTCCGTACTTTAATGCCGTGTTTATTCCCTTAATGGCCCCGCTGGCGATTGCCGTGGGTTTAGGGATGTTATTACGCTGGAAAAAAGACTCCATCGGCGAGCTGGCATTGCGGGTGCGCTGGCTTATTGCGGCTTGTGTCGCAGGTGGCTTATTGCTTCCGATTCTGATGCCTTTTTATTCATGGGGTGCGGTTTTAGGCCTGACGCTGGCATTGTGGACGGTTGCCATTACTGTACTGTCTTTTGTTGATCGCATGGGAGCCAAAGGATTTTCATGGCAACGGCTGCAAACAATACCGGCAGGTTTTTATGGCATGACCATAGCGCATTTAGGCATTGCCGTATTTGTGACCGGCATTACCTTAACCAGTGTTTATAGCGTAGAAAAAGACGTTCGCATGGCTCCCAACGATACACTGGATATGTCTGGATATATTTTTGAATTTCATGGCGTTAAACAAACCCAAGGTCCCAACTACATGGCTGAGCAGGCGTTTGTAACCGTCAGCCACGAGGGCAAAGAGGTTGCCAAACTTGAACCACAAAAACGAGTTTATCAGGTGCAAAAAATGCCTATGACCGAAGCTGCGATTGATGCCGGTTTGTTCAGGGATTTATTTGTTGCTATCGGTGAACCCCTGGGCGATCAGGGCGCGTGGAGTCTGCGGATTTATTACAAATCATTCATCCGCTGGATATGGATGGGTGCGGTATTTATGGCAGTAGGTGGTTTGTGTGCGGCTTGTGACCGGCGGTATCGGATAGCGAAACCAGTAACACATTGAAAGCATTCAATGAAATACTTGCTTGATACTTGCATCATTATTTCAGCACTACGTTCAAAACAAGGCGCGAGCCATTTCTTGTTGCGTAAGGCGATATTAAAACAACTGCCTATCATCATGCACTTTAAGCTATTGGCCGAATACCATGATGTGTTAACCAGACCTAAGATGCTTTCCGCTTTAATTTACACAGCTGATGAGATAGAAAAAATTTTAATCGGATTGGTTGGTGTTGCCGAAGAAGTAAATCCACACTTTTTGTGGCGACCCAATCTTAAAGACGAAAAAGATAATTTTTTAGTCGAAATAGCGGTAGCATCGCAACCTTGTACAATTATCACCCATAATGTGAAAGATCTTTTACAAGGTGAATTGTTGTTTCCAGCTATTTTTGTAAAACAGCCTCAAGAAGTGATACGGGAGACTTTCCAATGAGCCAAACTGTTATTTTAACGATACCTGACCAGGAACATAGCCAAGCCCGACAAGTGGCGATGGAATTGGGCTGTGCCGAGGAAAACCTGTATTTAGAGCTTATTCATGAGGGCTTGCTTGCTCGTGAACAATGGCTATATATGGAAAAATTGAAAAATTTATCAGCATCTGTCAACCAAGGTGAGGTACTGGCTTTGTTGGATAAAGTGCCTGACAGTGAAGCATTATTTGAAGACAAAATGCCTTAAAAAATTAACATAATGCTTAAATTCATCATCCCCTTAATATTATTCATCATCATGGCGGTGTTTCTGGCACTGGGTTTAAGTCTTAAACCCAGTGAAATTCCTTCGCCGTTTATTAATAAACTCGCGCCAGTCTTTTCCGCACCGAAACTTGACTCACCTGAACAAAAATTAACGCCTGCCGATTTAAAAGGTAAGGTTTGGCTATTTAATGTCTGGGCCTCGTGGTGTGTGTCCTGTCGTGCTGAACATCCGGTGCTAAATCAGTTGGCTGGGCAACGCGCTGCTGTCATTGTTGGCTTGAATTATAAGGATGAACCGAATGACGCCAAAAACTGGCTGGATACCTTGGGTAATCCCTATAACGTCAGCATTATGGATCAGGATGGACGTATTGGCATAGATTATGGCGTTTATGGTGTACCGGAGACCTTTGTTATTGATAAAAAAGGGCTGATTCGTTACAAGCATACCGGGCCTGTTACGGCTGAAGATGTGCAGCAAATCTTTCTTCCTTTAATTGCAAAATTACAAGCGGAACCTTAATGAAGCATTTATTGTTTATTTTTCTGTTGATGATGTCCTGTGGTAGTTACGCAGTCGATTACCGTCAACTGTCTGATCCGAAGCAGCAAGAAGCCTACGAGACTTTGACTAAGGAATTGCGCTGTCTGGTATGTCAAAATCAAACCATAGCCGATTCCAATGCAGAACTGGCTGGGGATTTACGGCGGCAAGTCTATGAAATGCTGCAACAGGGAAAATCCAGGGAAGAAATTATTCAGTTTATGACGGATCGATACGGCGATTTTGTTTTATATAAACCGCCTTTTAAAGGGAAAACAAGCTTGCTGTGGATAGCGCCGGTGGTTTTTTTATTAATGGGGTTAATTATCGTATTTCTCTTTATTCGGCGTAAAAAAGCCGCTGCCAATCTGCACTTCCAAGCCAGCTCTTTGGAAAGTGATATTGAAAAGCAGAAAAAAATCCGCAGTTTGTTAGAAAAAGGTGATCTCTCTTGAATATGTTATTTTTGCTGATTGTCAGCGTCCTGATATTAATTGCTTTTCTACTAATTCTGCCGCCGTTATGGCGCAAACAAACGGTTCAAGATGCCGACCTCGATCAGCACAACATATTGATTGCGCAGCAGCGAATGGCGGAGCTGAAAGACAACCGACGCGCAGGTGGAATAAGCCAAGAGCAATATGAGGAGCAATTAGCGGATCTTGAGCAGGCACTGAGCGATGACCTCGATATAAAAAGTTATGTAAGTTCAACACAAAGCCAGGGCCGGTGGGTGGTGTACGTTTTGATTATAGGTTTGCCTTTGTTTGCGGGCTCGCTTTATCTGAATTTGGGCAACTATCAAGCTATTAGCCACAGTGCTGAAATGGCGGTGGATCCGGATACACTCAAGCTAGCCGAAATTAACAAAATGGTGGGTGGTTTGTTCGAGAAAATGAAAAACAACCCTGATGATGCGCAAGGTTGGTTAATGCTGGGTCGCTCCTATAAGATTTTAGAGCGATATTCTGAAGCGGCAGATGCGTTTGGCCATGCCTATCGATTATTAGGTGATCAAGCTGAAGTGATGTTGCTTTATGCGGACGCACTCGCTTATGCCAGTGATAAAAATATGGCAGGAAAACCTACTGAATTAGTGTTTAAAGCATTGGCGTTGGAGCCTGACAATATGACGGCCTTATGGTTGGGCGGTATGGCAAAAGCGCAACAAGGTGATGCGGCTACTGCGATAAAGTTATGGAAAAAGCTGGTGGCGTTATTGCCGCCGGGATCAGATTCACAGCAAGAAATACAAGGGTTGCTGGCTAAAATTGAAAGCGGGTCGCCTGAAGCTGCGGCTCAACCTGAAGCCTCACAACAAGCCAAGGTTGCGGATGTTGCTATAGCTGTTCAAGTCAGTTTAGACCCGGCGTTGCAAAAATCGGCAAGCCCGGGCGATACCGTTTTTATTTATGCGCAAGCGCTATCCGGCCCCAAGATGCCTTTAGCCATCGTCCGTAAGCAAGTCTCTGATTTGCCATTAACCATCACTTTGAACGATGCGATGGCGATGATGCCCAATATGAAATTATCCAATTTTGCCAATGTTAAATTACTGGCGCGTATTTCCAAGTCCGGCAATGCCATGTCACAGCCGGGCGACTTGATCGGCGTTATCGATCAAGTTACTTTGGCTGACAAAGGCGAGCATAAGATAGTCATTAACGGATCAGTTAAATAATGGATCAATCTATCAAGTTCGATCTGGCCCTGATCAATCGTTATGACAGGGCAGGGCCGCGCCGCGCTATACCTCATACCCAACGGCATTGGAATTACATGCAGGCTTTGGCGATAAGGAGTATCGCCAGCATATCGCAAAATCCAATGCGGCGGGCGGGGCCTTATCGCTGTATTTTCATATTCCTTTTTGCGATACCGTTTGTTTTTATTGCGCCTGCAATAAAATCATCACAAAAAACCGCAAACATGCCGAACCTTATTTGGCGAATTTGTGCAAGGAAATTGCCATGCAAGGGGAGTTGTTTGATTCCAGTCGGGTTGTCAATCAATTGCACTGGGGCGGCGGCACACCGACTTTTCTAAGCTACGAGCAGATGAAAAAGTTAATGGACGTAACCCGTCAGCATTTCTTGTTAAAAGATGACGACAGCGGTGAGTATTCCATTGAAGTTGATCCACGGGAAACCCATTCCGAGACCATCAAGCAATTGCGTGAACTGGGTTTTAACCGGATCAGCTTAGGCTTGCAGGATTTTGACCCCGCCGTACAAAAAGCCGTCAATCGCATTCAAAGTGAAGAACAGACCTTTGGTGTTTTAGAGGCCGCGCGTGCCGAAGGTTTTCGCTCAACCAATATCGATTTAATCTACGGCTTGCCGCTGCAAACGGTGGACACATTCGCCAAAACGCTGGATAAAATACTGGCGGCGGCACCGGATCGTTTCTCGATTTTCAATTATGCCCACATGCCGACACGGTTTAAAACCCAGCGGCAAATTAATGATGCCGACATGCCCTGCGCCGATGTCAAGCTGGACATTTTGCAAATGGTCGGTCAAAAACTGACGGCGGCAGGTTATGTTTACATCGGCATGGATCACTTTTCCAAGCCTGATGATGAACTGGCTATTGCTCAACGGGAAGGCAAGCTGCATCGAAATTTTCAAGGTTATTCAACGCATTCAGATTGCGACCTCATAGGTCTGGGAATTACTTCCATAGGTAGGGTAGGGGATGCGTATATCCAGAATGTAAAAGAGTTGGATGAATACGATAAGTTTATCAATCAAAATAAATTACCTGTTTATAAAGGTGTTGAGTTGGATGCTGACGACAAGATACGCCGTGCTGTGATTACCCAGTTGATATGCCACTTTGATTTGACCTTTGCGGGCATCGAAAAAGAATTCTCCATCAACTTTGTCGATTACTTTGCAAAAGAACTTCATGCACTGGCACTCATGCAAGCCGATGGTTTGCTGACCGTATCAGCGAAAGGCATTCAAGTATTACCCGCAGGACGTTTATTGATCCGCAATATCTGCATGGTTTTTGATAAGTATCTGGCGCAAAAACAACAGCAACAGTTTTCAAAAGTTATTTAACTCTTATGAATGAAAATCGAATAGTGGAGCTGGAAATAAAGACAGCTTATCAAGAAGATTTGTTGCAGGAATTGAATAAGATAGTCGGCCAGCAGCAGCGCCAGATAGATCGCCTGGAAGCAACTTGTAGATTACTTAATGAGCGCATTAAAAGCTTGTCCGCTGAGGGTGGCAGTGGTGAAAATAGTGAGGAAATGCCCCCGCATTATTAGAGCAAGTTTATGCGTTGCAATGCGTTACGCTATTGCGGGTGTGATTAAAAATACGGTTTTTCATTCGGGTAGGCAAGTAGGGTGCATTCTATGCACCAAATAACGGGCTTGGTGCATAGAATGCACCCTACTTTTTGAACGATTATTAATGTCTAATTACCGACGAGCA
>JAYTJI010000118.1:0-6087 GCA_043731245.1 Methylococcaceae bacterium
GGCGTTGTTTTCATTGCGGGGCAAGATAGCTGTAAAGGTTCGAGGTAGCCGCAGATTTTAAACTAAACCCTGTCGGCTTGTTTGAAAATAAAGGCGCTGCCAACTTAGGTGATTTCTATGAAAAAGTAGTAACTTGTCATTATTAACGGGCAAGCTTGGTTAAAGATTGAAAAAACAACACCACGAAAACCACCAACTTAAGACGGGGCAAGTAATTTTAGCCAACACCTCATACCGGCAGGGATGCCGGTATCCAGTCCCATGGACGGTAACTTTACAGGAACTTGTAAGTTGATTCGAAGCGCCGGATGTCTACAAGCTTTCATATCCCTGTGTCTGGATTCCGGCTTCCCTGCCGGAATGACGGACTTTTTGTCACTGGCTGAAACATCTTGCTAATCAGGAAACAAATCACACCTTATAAAGTCGAGTTTCCACCCGATATTAGGGTTATCGGGTTCCAGGTTTTCCGTACAATATCCTTGTTCCGGCAAGTGGGTGTCGATGTTGAGGTCTTGGTTGTTGCTCTGAACTGTCGGGCTCAGAGTCATACATTTGTTGTGTTTTCATAAGATTGTATTTATTGTGTCTGACCCCATTTATTCTTTAAAGAGGAATCAACATTGACGCCATTTAGACCTAATATTATCGATTTTGAAGCATCAGGATTCGGCGCTGAAAGTTATCCTATTGAAGTGGGCGTCGTATTAAGTTCCGGTCAAAAATACAGTGCTTTGATCAGTCCAGCCAGTGATTGGCTGTATTGGGATCAAAAAGCCGAGCAAGTTCACGGCTTGTGTGTTGAAGATATACGTGCCCATGGCAAACCAATAACTACAGTTGTTAGAGAGTTAAATTCCTTTTTAGCGGATAGAACTGTATATAGTGATGGCTGGGTAGTCGATAAACCGTGGCTGTCAAAGTTGTATTATCAATGTGGAATGACACCAAGTTTTTTCTTGAGTCCACTGGAAAACATACTGAAAGAACATCAAATGGATATTTGGACAGAAACTAAATTGCAGGTGATAGCTGAGTTAGCTCTTACTCGCCATCGTGCCAGCACTGATGCCTTGGTTATTCAGGAAACCTTCTTTAAAACTCAGCACAGATGATGTTAAAAAGTCGCGGGTTAAATCTGCATTTTTTTGATGCACTTGTTGGTTTAATGCCTGTGAATCGCCTGTATTTTGGAGTGGCAAACCCAGGTTTGCCACTCCGTCCTATTAATCAAGTTATAGGTTTCACCCTAGGGCAATCGCGCTTAAATTTTTGGCATTTAAAATCAATGTGACACGAATTTAATCTTGTTGCCTTTTCGTGATTCTTCTGCTTTTTTGAAGAATCACAGCTGTAACTGTTTGATTAAAATATGATTATAAAAATCAAGATAATTTAAGTGCGATTGCCTTGGTGTGGGGGCCGATCATGCTTCGACAAGCTCAGCACAAACCCCCTCCACGCCTAAACAGTATTTTCCTCCAACTTGGAATGATTCTGGCCAATCAAAAGATACACCGCAGGCACAACGAATAGTGTGAATAAAGTGCCGATGGCTATGCCGGTGGCGATGACCAGACCTATGTTGAAGCGCGACACCGCGCCTGCGCCGCTTGCGAAAATCAATGGCAATACACCCAGCACCATTGCGGCAGTGGTCATTAAAATAGGTCTTAACCGGATTCCGGCAGCACTTTCTATGGCTGCACGTTTGGATAGGCCTTCCTTTTGCTTGTTATTGGCGAATTCGACGATCAGGATGCCATGTTTACTGATTAATCCCATTAGGGTGACTAAACCGACTTCAGTGTAAATATTCAGTGTCGCCCCACCGATACCCAAGGCAATAAAAACGAGTGCGCCAGCGATGGACATTGGCACTGAGACCAGAATAATCAATGGATCCCGAAAACTTTCAAATTGCGCGGCCAGTGCCAGAAAAATAATGATCAAGGCGAACAGAAACGTAAAAATAAAGCCACTGGATTCCTTGACCAGTTGCCGTGATTGTCCGGCATAATCCACCGTGTAGCCGGGAGGCAATACTTTAGCTGCGGTATTCTTCAAAGAGTTGATGGCATCCCCCAAGGTAACGCCGGGAAAAGGTACACCGGAAATGGTGGCGGCGTTTAATTGCTGGAAGTGATTAAGTGATTGCGGCACGGTTTTCGTGCTGATGGTGGCGATGGTTGATAGCGGGACGGTCGCGCCGTTAGCGGTACGGATGTAGTAGTTAAGCAACTGATCGGCATTGAGCCTGGAGCTTTGCTGTATTTGGGGCGTTACTTTGTAGGATCTTCCGGCCATACTGAAATAGTTGACATAACCACCTCCCAGCATGGATGCCAGAGATGCCCCCACATCCTGCATAGTGAGCCCTAACAGTGCGGTTTTGTTGCGGTCAATTTCAACTTGTGACTGTGGCTGATCGTATTTGAGGTCTGAATCCAGAAAAATGAACATGCCGCTTTTTTGCGCTTCCTGTACCAATTGCTGCGCCACGGTGTTCAATTGATCGAAAGAACCGGTAGTGCCGATTACGAATTGCATCGGCAGTCCGCTGCTGCCCGGTAAAGGTGGTGGCTGGAAAGCGGCGACACGGACGCCGGCAATGTGGTTCATTTCTTCCTGAATAATAGGTTGAAGGTCATTAGTAGTTTGTTTACGTTGATCCCAAGGCTTGAGAACGATACCCGCAATGGATTGGCCTGGGACATTCAGTTGAAAAACGTGATCGCTTTCGGGATGCTGAATAAATTTGTTATAAACCTGACCGGCATAAACCAGACGTTGCTGGAGCGTTGCGTCCGGTGCTGCCGTTGATAGAGTAATAATGACGCCTTGGTCTTCCTGTGGCGCAAGCTCACTATTGGCGCTGCCATAAAGAAAGTAAATGCTGGCGAGTATGATGGCGGCAAATATGGCGGTCACAGGTAAATAGTTGAGCGACCCATGCAGGGTTCGTGAATAGACACGTTGTATCGCAAAGACCCGGCGGTCGATAAAGTCGACGATGCGTTCTTCCCAGCCGGTGCGATCTTGAACATGGGCTTTGAGTAGTCGGGAGGACATCATCGGCGACAAGGTTAGAGCAACAATGGCAGAAACAGTTACCGCACCGACTACCGTAAAAGCAAATTCTGAAAACAACGCGCCGGTGAGTCCGCCTTGAAAACCGACCGGAACATAAACGGCGACTAAAACAATGGTCATGGCGATAATGGGGCCGGTCAGTTCCCGTGCGGCGAGCAGGGAAGCGGGTATCGGCTGCATACCGTCTTCAAGATGCCGGTTGACGTTTTCAACGACAATAATGGCATCGTCAACCACCAGGCCGATGGCGAGTACCAGGGCCAGCAACGTCAGCAAATTAATGGAGAAACCGGCCAGCAACATGATGGTGAACGTACCAATCAGGGACAGGGGAATCGCTATAACCGGTATTAGCACTGAGCGTGGCGAACCCAGAAATGCAAACACGACCAGCGTAACAATCAGCAGCGCTTCGACCAGGGTATGGATAACTTCATTGATAGAGCTATCAACAAATTTCGTTGAATCATAGACAATTTTACCGCTGATGCCTTCCGGCAGCTGGGCTTGAATATCAGGAAGCACTTTACGCACCCGCTCGATAACTTCAAGCAGGTTGGCACTGGGAGCCACCTGTAGGCCGATATAAACGGCTTTGTTGCCATCGAAAGAGACGCTGGATTCGTAGTCGTCAGCGCCTAAGGAGACATTAGCCACGTCTTTCAGCCGAATAATTGCGCCTTCCTGTTGCTTGATGATTAAATTCTCGAATTCTGCGACGGAATGCAGGCTGGTCGATGCGGTCAGATTGACTTGCACCATTTGACCTTTGGTTGTCCCCAGTCCTGCGATGAAGTCGTTCTTAGTTAGCGCTGCGCTGACATCGGATGCAGTCAAAGCGTATGCTGCCAGTTTATTGGGATCCAGCCAGGCACGCAGGGAAAAGTTCTTGCTGCCCAGCAACTCCGCAGTCTGTATACCTTCTACCGCCTGTAATCTGGGCTGTACCGAGCGCGTTAAATAATCGGTGATGTTGTTGGCAGGCAAGACATCGCTGGAAAAGCCGATATACATGGCGTCAATTGTCTGGCCGATTTTTACACTGAGAACGGGACGTTGCGATTCCGGCGGCAGTTGATTAAGCACGGCGCTGACTTTGGCATTGATTTCTGTCAAGGCCTTGTTGGGATCAAAATTGAGCCGCAGATTGGCGGTTATCGTACTGAGGCTACTCTGGCTGGTCGATGTTATGTAGTCGATGCCATTTGCCTGTGCGATGATGTTTTCCAGCGGCGTCGTGATAAAGCCCGCGATAATATCCGGGTCAGCGCCATAGTAAGCAGTGGTGATGGTGACTATGGCGTTTTCGGTGCGCGGGTATTGCAAAATGGGCAGCCCGCTTAGCGCACGCAGACCCAATACTAACAGCATCATGCTGACTACCGTAGCCAGAACAGGTCTGCGGATAAAAATATCGGTAAAATTCATGGCGGATTATTGCTCGATGGGTTGCGGAGCAGCATCGTTACTCGGTTGCACCGAGTTATCGATAGCAATGGGCGAACCGTTGTGTAACTTTATCTGACCTGACGTCACTATCATTTCACCTGCATTGATGCCTTTAAGAATAGCGACTTGGTCGCCGCGTGTGTCGCCTGTAGTCACAAAGCTTTGTTTAGCAGTGAGCTTGGTCTTAGCTTTTTCGTCCTTACCGCCGCTGTCCACCCGATAGACGGTAGCACCGTAAGCATTAAAGGTGATAGCCGTGCGCGGCAGGGTGATATAGCGTTGCGCCAGTCCGGTTGCAATGTTTACGGTGGCATACATACCTGGCAACAGTTTGTGATCGGGATTATTTAGCATAGCCCTGATCAGAACGTTACGGGTATTAATATCAACTTTAGGATTAATTACCGTAATGGCACCGGTAAAATCCTGGTCAGGATAGGTATCAGTTTTGATGGTGACCTTTTGGCCTATTTTGAGTGTAGCCAGCGTTTGTTGGGGCAGAAAAAAGTCCGCAAACAGAGTGTCCAGTGCTTGTAGCGTGCTTATCGTTGTCCCTGCATTGAGGTACTGCCCGACATCAACAAGTCGAACACCCAGCCGACCCGAGAAGGGCACCCGAATAAGTTTTTTATTAATTAGCGCTTGCTGTTGGGCGACATTGGCGATAGCTACATCAAGGTTCGCCTTGTCTGTGTCGAGTACTTGCTTGCTAATAACATTAGCGTGGAACTGCGCCTGGTTGCGTTGGTAGGTAATACGAGCCAGTTGCGCTGTCGCGTTTAGGGATTCCAGTTTGGCAATATCGTCTCCGGTACGTAGTTGCAACAAAGGTGTACCGATTTTTACATTATCACCCTGATGAAAGTGGATTTCGGCAACAATGCCTGCTACTTCCGCGCTAAGATCAGTGCCATGAACGGCTTGTAAGCTACCGACCGCCTCCAGCTTCGGCAGCCAGTCCATGAGAGTGGCTGTTGTAGTGGAAACGGTTTGCACTGGTTCACCTTGTGACGTCATAAAGGTTTTGATCATGCGCCCCTTGAAGCTGATGAAACCAAAAATGCCGCCGAGTACGATGCCAACCACGATGAGCATAATGATCATGCGTTTAATCATTTTTGTTTCCTGCTGGGGTTTTGTTTAAACATAACTGTCAAAAATATAGCTTCACGGTTCGTAACTACTCAGCAGTTAGAAAAATAGAACGCTGATGACGCAGATAATTAAGATCACACAGATTTTTTTAAATTATCTGCGTCCATCATAGTTAATCTGCGTCATCAGCGTTCTATTTTTCTAACTGCTGAGTAATTACAATAAAATAATTAATGGAGTTTTTGAAAGATGATTAAAGTACCTCTCACCGTCAAAGGTGCAGAAAAATTACGTGCAGAACTAGAAGAATTAAAATCAGTTGTGAGGCCGCGTATTATTGCGTCTATTGCTACTGCGCGTGCGCACGGTGATTTAAAAGAAAATGCTGAATATCATGCGGCGAAGGAGCAACAAAGCTTTGCCGAAGGGCGAATTGCTGAAATTGAAGGT
>JAYTJI010000119.1:0-2679 GCA_043731245.1 Methylococcaceae bacterium
GCTCGACTTTTTTGACAAGCTCAAATCCGTCTCGCGCGGCTATGCGTCAATGGACTATACCTTCAAGGAGTTCCGCGCATCGGATGTGGTTAAGGTTGATATTTTGCTCAATGGTGAGAAGGTCGACGCGCTGTCGATCATCGTTCACCGCAGCCAGTCGGCCTACAGGGGCAGGTCGGTGGTGGCCAAAATGCGCGAAATCATTTCGCGCCAGCAATTTGACGTTGCCATACAGGCCGCCATTGGTGCAAACATCATCGCGCGTGAGACAATCAAAGCTTTGCGCAAAAACGTGATTGCCAAGTGCTATGGCGGCGATATTTCACGCAAACGCAAGCTCCTTGAAAAGCAAAAAGCCGGTAAAAAACGCATGAAACAAGTCGGCAACATTGAGATTCCTCAAGAAGCATTCCTGGCTGTTTTACAGCTCAATAAAGAATAGCGTGAACCTTTAAGCCACGGGCAACCACTAGAGATTATCCCTACTCACCTTAAAATATTATATTCATTATGGACTTTGATTTTTCCTTTTATCTTTTTCTGGCAACTATCGTTACGGGTTTAATTTGGGGGGGCTATTTGTTATTTCTTAAATCAAAAGGCCGTATTTTTGATGAAGCAAATGAACCCGTAGTCGTCGAGTACGCGCGTTCTTTTTTTCCGATTGTGTTGATTGTGTTGTTGCTACGCTCATTTATAGCTGAGCCTTTTCGCATCCCTTCCGGATCAATGATGCCAACTTTGCTGGTTGGTGACTTTATTCTGGTCAATAAATTTACTTACGGATTACGCCTGCCTGTTATCAACAAAAAAATAGTTGAACTAAATGAACCTAAGCGTGGTGATATTGTGGTTTTTCGGTATCCTAAAGAGCCGTCTGTCGATTATATTAAACGCATTGTTGGCTTGCCTGGCGATAAAATTGTTTACAGCAATAAAAAACTGACCGTGAATGATGTACCCGTTAAACAGGTTTCATTGGGGGCCTATCAAGGTTTAGGTCAAGGTGAGGATATGACTGGCGCTGAAGAATTGCTGGAAGATTTAACGGGCGTTGAGCACAGCATTCTGATTAGAAATGGCACACCTACGGTTGAGTTTACTTACATCGTTCCGGAAGGTAATTATTTTGCTATGGGCGATAATCGTGATAACAGCAATGATAGTCGCTACTGGGGCCCGGTCCCTGAAGCCAATCTGGTCGGCAAAGCTTTTTTTATCTGGATGAGTTGGGATTGGCAGGATAAAGGTGTCGGATTTTCCCGTATTGGCACCGCATTAAAATAATTTGAAAGCAAATAGATCAGAGTCGCTGAATACCAACACCTCTTACTTGAACTTTAGTTATACGGTCAGGAGAATTAAATGAATGTATCACCTAAACAGCAGCAAGGTTTAACCTTAATATCACTTGTTTTTGTTCTCGGCCTCCTGGGTTTTATGGTTTTATTGGCCCTTAAAATAGGTCCGATTTACCTTGATCACCACAAAGTAGCCAGCTCTCTGGCTGAGATTAAAGAACTCCCTGATATTTTGGAAAAAAGTCAGGCTGAAATTAGAGATAGCTTAAGCAAACGCTTCAATTTAAATTATGTTTATGATGTCACTCAGGATGACATTACCATTACAAAACATGACAGTTATCTAAAAGTCGTGATTGATTATGAGGTTGCTAAGCCAATTATCGGTAACCTAAGTGTTTTGGTGGTATTTAATGACGTTATTGAGGTCGGCCAGAAGTGATAAAAAAGCCCGACGTATTGTGTAAAAAACTCGGATTAACATTTAATAATCCAGAACTTTTTACCAGGGCTTTAACTCATCGTAGTGTAAGTTCTAATAATAATGAACGGCTGGAGTTTTTGGGCGACTCAATCCTGGGCTTTGTGATTGCCCAGAAATTGTATGACATTTTCCCGGAGGCCAGTGAAGGCGTTTTAAGCCGGTTAAGGGCAAGCTTGGTTAATCAAAGTTCGCTGGCAGAACTGGCCAGAAAACATCAGCTGGGAGACTATTTGTTACTGGGTTCAGGGGAGTTAAAAAGCGGTGGCTTTCGCCGGGATTCCATTTTATCCGATGCACTGGAAGCCATTATGGGTGCGTTGTTTAAAGATCAAGGTATAGACGCCTGTCAGAAATGGGTAGAGTTTTTGTTTGCGGAAAAGCTAAACAGCCTGTCTTTGGATAACTGGCAAAAAGACCCAAAAACTCAATTACAAGAATTGATGCAAGCAAAAAAACTGGATTTGCCTGAATATACCTTAATAACTATGTCAGGGCTTGCGCACGAACAACTGTTTAAAATTAAATGTACAATTCCTTTAGTGGAAGACCCTTGTATTGGCACAGGCATCTCCAGAAAAAGGGCCGAGCAGGCGGCGGCAGAACTTATGCTCGAATTATTGAATAAGGATAGTGAATGAATTGCGGTTTCGTAGCGCTGATAGGGCGTCCCAATGTTGGCAAATCAACGCTGATGAATCATTTGCTGAAGCAGAAAATCAGCATTACTTCACGTAAGCCACAAACCACCCGGCATCGAATTCTGGGCATTAATACCACAGAAGCAGGGCAAGCCATCTATATGGATACGCCCGGTATGCACAACAGTGAAAAAAGAGCGTTAAACCGGTATTTAAACCGGACAGCCGAGACGACGCTGCTCGGTGTTGATGTCAT
>JAYTJI010000120.1:0-7287 GCA_043731245.1 Methylococcaceae bacterium
AAGCACAATGCCAAGTCATGCATTCACATCCATGTGACTGGATACTGGCATCCATGCCAGTATGACGGTGCTAGCTGAAGTTCCTTGCTAATCAGGAAAAATATTGAATTTTAGAATAATTAACATAAAACCGGTTTATATTGGCTTCAGTTATAATGAACTTTCATTGCTGAGTATGACTAATTCGCATAGAATTCAAAGGAAAGTTTTTAGGTCAGTTGGTAAAACAACTGTGTGTTTCACAATGAGAGGGGAGTTTAAATGTCTGAAACAATGAAAATTGTAATTGCTGTTATTGGTGTTTTTGTAGCTGGGTTTGTTATGGTGGGTATTAGCAAAGATGAACCGTCTAATGAACAAAAGGAAGCAGCCGCAACGATCAGGAACTACGTTGCAATGCAGACCATGGCGAGTGATAAATGTCCGCCATTGATTAAAAAAGAAACTGGCGAACAAGTATTTTTCCCCGCTGAAACAAAAAGTGATAAAGAAACGTATATCACTTTAATTTGGGAGGGTGAAAATACTAAAACCGGTGGCTTCAAAAAGGCTACATGTACTTTACATGCCGCTTTAGGTGGAATCTCTGAGTTAATTATTGATGATAAAATTATTATAAAGAAAAAAATCTAGGTTCTTATTTGTTCTCTGATTGGGCCGTGTAGATTCCGCATGGCTTTAATCAGGAGCTTTTAATTTATTTATTAAAGCTCGATGACTCGTATTGTGTGACTTCGGTTGACTCATGTGGTTATCTTCTAACAACATGAGAACTGTCTCCCAATCATCTAATCCAATTAAAGGTAAGATCAGAAACCAACATGCTAAAACAACAAAGAAGTAATTTTTATGACAAAAAGAATGGTTAAAGGAGTTTTAAAGACGTGGAAAGAAGACCGGGGGTTTGGCTTCATCAAACCGGATGATGGAAAGGATATATTTATACATATCTCTGCATTAAAAGAAGGGAGTCGCAGGCCCGTAACGGGTGACGTGATTTATTATCAGATTACTAAAGATAATCGAGGCAAATTCAAGGCCATTAACGCACAAATTGAAGGTGTGGGCGTTGCGGAAGATAAGTCAGGGGATTTACTAAAAATCAGTAGTGCCAAAAAATGGACTATCGCTGCTATGGCGGCAGGATTGCTGATTATTATCGCTATTGCTGTGTTTATCTATACACGTTAAACGAGGCAGATTTCAGGACGCTGATAAATACGTTCCAGCGGTGTATTTATAGCCACATAAACAGACGTTAAACAAATGCTTCGCTCCATTGCCGTAATTTAACTGCAAAAAAAGGGCATCGTGAGATGCCCTTTTATGGGTGAGAGCCTAACCTTTCAAAAGTGCCTTTGTTTTTGCCATAATTCCTGCCGGGTCAATGCCTTGATGAGGGAATTGTTCCCACAGGCCGCCGCAACCTTCTTTATGTGTTGCAATATGTGCATATTTTGGAGTTAGACCACGTTCCAGCAACCAGGAGCCAAAGCGACTGCCTAAGCCCGTTTTGCGGTTATACGACTCGACTACCAACACCATCGGTGACTTACCGATTTTAGCCATCATGTCTTCATCAATCACATTCAAGGTTGGCTTATTGATCAAACCTACATCAATGCCTTCTTGTTTTAAGCGTTCTACTGCGTCTAGTGCGCGATACAAGGCTTCACCGAAGCTGACAATATAACCTTGCGTGCCTTCGCGGATAACTTCATCTTTGCCGGAGACAAATTTGTAGTCGCCGCCAAAGTAGTCCTGTCCGTTAGTATCCAAAATGGTAGGTACTTTTGAGCGGGTAGAGAATACAAAACGCAAGCCAGGATTAAAGAAAATAGTTTCCAAACAGGCTTTCATTTGCAACGGGTCAGCCGGAAAGTAAAGATTGGTCGCATAGCCATCGCTTAAGCCATTGTCGGCAAACATATTGTTTAAACCAAAATGGCAAGTGTTGTCCGCCATATCGTCAATCCCTGAATGCGAGAAATGACTAAGCACGTTAGAATTATTCAAACGCGCCATCGTAATTTCAGAAAGCAGCATCTCCAGGAAAGCGCTAAAGGTACCAAAAATACCTTGTTTGCCCGCTTCCATACCAAAACCGGCAGCTGCTGAAAAATTACCGCGTTCCATAATGCCAGATGAAATAAACACTTCAGGATAAGCTGCATGAATTTTGAATAACCCGCACGAACCTTCTAAATCACTGTCAACCACGCGGACTTTTGCAACACGTTCAGCTTCGCTCATCCGACCTAAAATAGCGACAGCTGCATCGCCAAAAACATTGCGGTTAGCATCCCAACGATCGCTGGAGCCCAGGAACACGGCGTCATTTTTGGGTGCTTTAATGCCTTTAAGATGATCTGCCGCCGCCTGTTGACCGCGCGACTCAAGGTATTCGACAGCTACTTTTACAGAGATTACATCATGGCCGTGAGTAGAGCCTTCCAGGCCCACTATGCCAGGGCACATGGGACGATGGTTAATGACTGCAACCGGGCCATCGGTATTTATGGCAGTACAAATACGTTTGTAAAGATCATCAAGATCCTCGCCGTCGCCTTCCAGTACCGTTACGCCTTGACCGGCCAAGGTTTTAGCGGTGGTGCAACCGGTCAGATATTTAGAAGGGTGACCTGCGATGGTTACGTCGTTGTCATCAATAATCAGCTTAACATTCAGACCTTGAGCAACTGCAAGACGCGCAGCTTCTGCGTCATTACCTTCTTGCTGAGAGCCATCAGAACCCAAGCAGAATAATGTTTTTCCTGGATTAGCTATGGCTACGCCGTTGACGTAAGGCCACATGTGCCCTAAGCGTCCCGAGCTGAATTTTACGCCTGGAGTAAAGCCCAGTTCAGGGTGTCCCGGTAAATGAGAATGGGCGGCGCGATATTCCATCAGACGTTCAGCAGGCAGATCGCCGTTCAGAGTAGACATCAGGTATTGAGTTGCCACCCGGTGTCCGGCTTCATCAAAAAAAATGGGTACGAATTTAGTCGCTGAACCACGAAATAAAGCATCCATGATCATGACTTCCGGTACAGTATCGTAAGGGCCACCGGTATGTCCGCCGACGCCTCTGGCAGCACCTGTGGCGGTAAAGAAGACTATCGCATCCCGACAAAGCTGAATATTGGCTTTAAGGCTGTCTCTTTGCTGGGCGGTAAGGGTATTAATGCTGGAATCTAAAGTTATGCGCTGATAGGCACCAAGATCAATCGGGAAATTAGACATAGTTTGGTTCTCGTCGTTAGGGGTTATTTAATGCTCACGGTATTATCCAGATAAAGATATGTATCTGAAAAAAGAGCCGCCAATATTCCTAAGCCAGCTTTTTCAGGTTACATTCGTTAGTGGTTTTAGTAGTAGAGCTTTCTTTAATTATACCGACAACTGCTACTACTTAGGGTTTGTTACTTTCTCGCCTTATGGGAGGGTGTCAGTGTGAAGGCAACTGTAAGCTAAGCGTTGTTCAAGTATAGAATAGGAAGCTTATTGTTTTTTTCGACCTATCCCTAAGTGCAGATTACACCTTGTTGTTTGCAGTCTGCAAGACATTTTATTGAAGATCGATGGAGTTAATATTTGGGGATAGGCAATCAGCTGGCAAGCGTTGTGTCGTGACTGCAAAACGAGCTGTTTTGAAAAATAGGGTTCTATATTTTCAAGCGTGGGGGTTGCGAATGCAGAGTCAGTCGCGTGTCAAAAGAGACACAAACATAGTAGTACGCGGCATGATTTTCTGAAGATTTGATCAGATCAAAAAAATAGATTTACGGTGAGCATTAAAAAAACACCCCCCCCGCCAATATATAATACGGGGAGGGTAGTATTTTATTTGCCTGAAATTTCTTTCTCAGTGCTGTTATTTGATGTATGTCTTTTTTCAATTTTAGTGAAGGTTTCTTTTTGGAGCTCTGCAACTGCGCCGCTTTGCAAATGTTTTGTTTCGTCTTTTTTCAACAATACAACCAAAAGAACAATCGCAGCGATACAAACGCCAACGATTACCCATGTGTTATCTTTTTCTTGTGCTTCAGCCATTTTAAAATCCTCTATAGTTATTAATATTTATTATCCCCTCTCCTCAAGGGAGCAATTCAAAAATAAACTTTTTTTGAATTGGTTGTCGAATTATCTTTGAACAACGGTGTAATTTTTATCATGAGATAGCGTGTTCTGTCAAAACTATAAATAAAAAAAAGCTGGAATAACATTAATTATTTTAGGATCAGGCCTTTTTTTTACCGCCGAAACACTGACTATTGCTATATTAACAAGTTGATATTAATAGAATATATTGTCACATTACGAGTAATTCACTAGAAGTGTTACAACAAAGATTTAGGGTATTGGAGTGCTGTTAATTTATGACATGCTTGTCTGGAGAAAATTTGACCGGGAATTAAGTAAATGTGGCTATTTGGAAGGCTAAATCAGACTGCTTAAAATAGGTTATCAATGGGCGATCCGGCAAGCTATCATCAAAACTTAAAGCTGCCGGGT
The DNA here is from genome assembly GCA_043731245.1 of Methylococcaceae bacterium. Taxonomy (GTDB): domain Bacteria; phylum Pseudomonadota; class Gammaproteobacteria; order Methylococcales; family Methylomonadaceae; genus Methylobacter_C. The sequence goes on from JAYTJI010000120.1 coordinate 4,516, forward strand.
ATCTGCCTCATATTTGTTGGGTGGCCAAGTTCAGCTCATATGCGCCCAGTTGATATACAATAGACAGTTGTTCTGCCATCCCACTTAATTGTTTTTATGAATAAATCGAAAAAACTTCTGCGTTCCGATATACGCTACGAATGCGGGGATACTTCTTATGAGCGGGGAAGAAGTTATTTTGAAAAAGGCATGGTGGTTCATCTAAGCATCAAAAATGAAGGCGCTCTTTTTGTACAGCTTAACGCATCTGTTAATGGCAGTCATATCACCCCCTACCAGCAAAATATTCGCATAGTCTGGCGTCCTGATTATAGTGCGGCGCAAATAGAGGGCAATTGTTCATGTCCGGTTGGCTATAACTGTAAACACGTTGCTGCCGCCTGCCTGATGTATCAAAACGGGAATCAAACGCTGTCATCGTCAACAGCTACAGATGCCAGCTGTTTAGCCTGGCTGGATACTCTCAATGAACCTGCGCCACCGCAGCGTAATATCTACCAGGAGTTTATCGCTTATATTCTTAAGCCCGGCAACACAAAATATGAATTCACAGTAGATTTTTTGATAACCAAAGCAAACAAATCAGGACGCTTGGGCAAGGCTCGAAAAACAAGTTTAAGCACACTTCGTTACAGTTATTCATATCTCAATTATATTCAACCGCAGGACGAGGAAATTGCGAAGTTAATGACTGCACTGAATACCCATAAAGGCGAGCCCTTGCTTGCCGGTGCCGTCGGTTACATCGCCTTATTAAAATTACTGCAAACAGGTCGATTATTTTGGGAAAGCGCTGAAAATCCACCTTTAAAAACAGGCGCTAACCGGGATTTACGTTTTGACTGGCGTCAGCCGGATGAAAGTAATTACCAGTTATCGGTTGCAATTGAGCCAGAGGCAATGCTACTGCTAACTGATCCACCTCAATATCTGGATACTGTTCAGGGCACTCTAGGTGCATTCAACACCCCTACCCCTACCCCTACCGCAGAGCAATTAACTAAAATACTGTCTGCTCCGCTCATTCCTGCTGAACATGCCGATGAATTCAGTTTTAAATTGACTGTTGAACACCCAGGCCTGCACCTGCCCGCGCCGAAAAAAGTTGAACTAACTGATCTGGATGAGCAGACACCTACCCCCGGATTATTGTTATACGGACAGCAATTGGATGCTCAGCATTATATTCATTTTATGGCCGTGAGCTTCAATTATGGGGAATGTAAGCTTTCTGCGGCTAACTCTGAAGACTACACTGTTGCCAAAACTGATCAGGGTTTTGTCCGCATTAAGCGTGCTATTGAAATTGAACGTCAGACAATAAATTATCTTTCCGAATTAGGCTTCACCGTTGCCCCTGCCGAAAAACACAATTCGCAAGAACTGGTTCTTTTCAGTGAAGCTAGAACCCTCATTGATAGTGCTTCGCGCTGGCGAGACTTTATCCAAAACACGCTCCCAGAACTTGAACAGAAAGGCTGGATCATCGAAATTGCCGACAGCTTCAAGCTTAACTTTCAAACTGCTCAAAACTGGGATGCCGAAATCAGCGAAAGCCAGAATGACTGGTTTGAAATGCACTTCAATGTAGAGATTGACGGCCAATCCTATCCCTTATTACCGTTGATTATGCCGGTGCTGGAAAACTACGATCCGAAAAATCTGCCTGATATGCTCAATATACCGCTAGGAGATCATCGGTATCTAAGCGTCCCCAGCGACAAAATGAAACCGATACTCGCGGTTTTGATTGAGTTATTTAACACCAGTAACCTGGAAAAGGACGGCACACTTAAGTTTTCCCGCTTTAATGCGGCCAGTCTGGCTGATATGGAGGAACAAAGTTATGGCCTGTTTTCCTTAACCGGTGGAAAAGAGCTGAGAGAACTGGGGCAAAAATTAAAAAATTTTACCGGTATTCAAGATGTCGCATTGCCTGTCAACTTGCAGGCAGAACTACGGCATTACCAGCAACAGGGGCTTAACTGGCTGCAATTTTTACGTGAATATAAATTTGCAGGCATTCTTGCCGATGATATGGGTTTAGGCAAAACCATTCAAACTCTTGCTCATCTGTTACTGGAAAAGCAAAGCGGCCGGATGACTTTGCCCTGTTTGATCATCGCACCCACCAGCTTAATGAGTAACTGGCGGCGTGAAACTGAACGGTTCACTCCGGATTTAAAGGTATTGACATTGCAGGGTACCGAGCGCAAACAGTTATTCGATAAAATCAACGACTATGATCTGGTTCTGACCACTTACCCGTTGTTGCCCAGAGATGAGGAAACGCTGTTTAAGCATGACTATCATTATTTGATTCTGGACGAAGCCCAAACCATTAAAAACCCGACGTCTATAGCGGCCCAATTAGTGCGCCGGATTAAAACCAATCACCGCCTGTGTCTAACAGGTACGCCGATGGAAAACCACTTAGGCGAGCTTTGGGCACAATTTGATTTCTTAATGCCCGGTTTTCTGGGTGACAATGCTACCTTCAAAAAACGCTACCGTACACCTATTGAAGTCTACGGTGATAGCGAACAAAAATCACGATTATCACGTCGTCTCGCGCCTTTTATGCTGCGCCGTACCAAACAGGAGGTCGCCAACGAATTACCGCCTAAAACCGAAATTATTCGCTCTGTTCCCCTTTATCCAAAACAGGCTGCCTTGTACGAAAGCATTCGTCTGACCATGGAGAAAAAAGTCCGCGACGCGATTGCCGAAAAAGGCTTGTCACGCAGCCACATCACCATTTTGGATGCCTTG
>JAYTJI010000121.1:0-1341 GCA_043731245.1 Methylococcaceae bacterium
TTTTGCTGCGCTGGTTGCCTCAGTATTTACCAACTGCTTAATGGATATAACACCACCCCCACACAACACCCATCAAAAAATAAATGAGGATACCTAAAAATATGAAAGCATGCGATTCCTGTTCCGGCCGGGCTGAAATTGGCAAAAACCATAAACAAGTGCCTGTTCTGCAAAGAGCTATAGGCCTTGCTTTTGTTTACCTGCCGATCCTGACACTACCCTTTGTGTTTCTCAGCGCCTATCTCACTTACTATCACTTACGCTTGATAGGCGGCGAAAACATTAAAACCCTGGCTGATTTTCTCCCTGCCAGAAGCAGCCATCGCTATGATCTGAAAAATCAAATTACGATGGCTGGTTCATTCAAATTCAGCTTGGCCCAATCAAAGCTGTACTGGATATTAAATTGCACCTGGTATTGCCCGGTCAGTGTTGCGCTTTTTGAATGGCATGCTTATCTGGTCAAAATCGTTGAAAACTGGTGGTGTCCGTTTACCCACGAGAAAAAAGAAAGTTACAGCAATGCCAGTATCGATAAATCTTTCTGGCATATCTATCCGGAAGATATAGTCAAACTGGATCAGGAAGACCGGGAAAATCCAATATGGAATGATTCCACCGATAAATGATTTGCTGACGCAAGGCTGAAGGTGAAAGAGCCTAGTACTCAGTCAGCTTGATTATGTCGGGTAAAGTTTTTCAATTCATTGAAAGACCTACGAGGTTTTTAAAACCTCGTAGGTCTTTGTTACATCCGTCAAACTTAAATTGACTGAGTACTAGGATCAATGATCAAAATACAAGCTTGCACCTCTAGCCTTTGACCTTCCTTATGAAAATCGGCCCTTATCAACTTAAAAATAACCTGATTCTGGCACCCATGGCCGGCATCAGCGACCGCCCTTTTAGAGAACTGTGCAAACAATTCGGCGCAGGGCTAGCGGTGTCTGAAATGGTGGCATCCAACCCGGCTTTGCGCGAACATAAGAGAACTATATTAAAAGCCGACCATACCGGAGAAAGCGGCCTGCGATCCGTACAGATTCTAGGTACCGACCCTGGGCAAATGGCCGATGCCGCCAAACTTAATGCACAACGCGGCGCACAAATTATCGATATCAATATGGGGTGCCCCGCAAAAAAAGTCTGTTCAGTAGCCGCTGGATCAGCGCTATTAAGAGACGAATTACTGGTAAAGAAAATACTGGATGCTGTAGTCAATGCCGTTGACATTCCCGTCACGTTAAAAATCCGTACGGGCTGGGATTTACACAACCGTAATGCTGTTGAAATCGCCAGAATAGCGGAAGATTCAGGGATAGCCGCTTTAACCCTGCACGG
>JAYTJI010000122.1:0-8430 GCA_043731245.1 Methylococcaceae bacterium
GGGTAATTGTGTCAATTGGCAATGAGGTTGTGATGGATAAAACCTTATGGTCGGCTTTTAACCGTTTAAAACAAATTTATATCAAAAACGCCGCAGAAAGTGGCGGAACAGAAACACCTAAAGCCATTGTAGATCAGAGGAACACACAAGACTCAAGGTAAATCACCATGCCCCGGCGGGATATAAACTTACCCGCCGGGGCAGCTTACAAGCACAGGCAACAATGTCATTATTTCATCACCTCACAAAGTCTGTCTTCCAAATCGATTCTTTTTGCCAGACTTTCACCTAAAGCCGATAAATCCTGCTCCAGATCGTCAAAGACCTCTATTTTTTCGACATCATCATATTTATCATTAAATGAAATTGCCGCGTCAGTGGTTATCGAAAATTCCGGATAAATATCTTTTGCGACGGTCAACACCTGGCTGCGGCGCTCAGTTCCTGAAAGTAAGCGCTCGTATACACCAAAATGACCAAGAGAGACATAATCAACCAGTATTTGCGAAAACTGAGTTAATAAACTTTTTACTCCATCATTAGCTGAAAAAGGCTTTAGCTCGGCGAAATTACAATATAAAGACAAAACTTCCTGCCTTTCGTTTTGTAGCTTCACTATTAACTCGTAAGATTGCTGTCTTCTTTCTGTATTGATTGGCGTTGCTACAGGCATAAAAGTTCCTCATTATTATTGTTGTAAGTGGCATTAATTTATGTCAGTTATCAAGGTATTGCAATAACTAAATTAAAGCAGCCCATGAGGTTTTATGAATATTTCTGTTGTCATCCCCACCTACAATCGCTGTGAATTATTGAGACGGGCGTTAATATCCGTATTCTCTCAAACATTACCGCCAATAGAAGTAGTCGTCATTGATGACGGCTCTACCGATGGCACAAACGCCATGATACGCAAAGAATTTCCGATGGTACGCTATTACCACCAGGAAAATGGCGGTGTCAGCAGCGCACGAAATCTGGGTATACAGCACGCCACAACCGACTGGCTTGTATTTTTGGACTCCGATGATGAGTGGCTGCCTGAAAAGCTCATTCGGCAAACAACCGCTTTAGCCGCTAACCCTGAATTCAAAGTTTGCCACACTGAAGAGCTATGGATACGCAATGGCGTCCGTGTCAATCCCGCCAAAAAATACGCCAAAACCGGCGGCTGGATATTTAATCAGTGCTTACCGCTGTGCGCAATGTCACCGTCCACCGTCATGATACATCGTTCTGTATTTGCCAATATTGGGCTATTTGATACCCGTTTGCCCGTCTGTGAAGACTATGATCTATGGCTGAGGATCACGGCTAATTATCCGGTTTTATTGCTTGAAGAGCCGCAAATAAAAAAATACGGCGGACATGAAGATCAACTATCGGCAAAGCTCTGGGGCATGGACAGGTTTCGAATAGAGGCTCTGCAAAAAATTGTTGATTCTGGTCAGCTATCTCAAGAAAATCAACAAGCGGCAGTAACCATGTTATTAAAAAAAGCAGAAATTTACCTTAATGGTGTTACCAAGCGTGGAAAAACAGAGGAGGTCATTTATTATCAACAGCTCATAAAATACTACCGGTTGATAGTGTGCCAGACAGGATTTGGATAGGTTAAATCCTGTCTTAAACCTACTGGGTTATAAGGATTTATAAAGCATTAATGCCTTATTTAATTCGTCAGATGCTTTTTTTATATCACCTTCTTTGGATCTAAGTTGCCCTTGAATCACGCTTGCGCTGGCCTGTTTTACAATCGCTTCATCACCTATAATTTGCTCAGAAGATGAGCGTGCCGCTTTTAAATCCAAATTGGCGGCAAAAAAATCGCTTTTGTTAATGTCCACTAACGCTTTTTCAATATGCACAATCGTTGCATTGATACTTGGAGCTGTACTATTGACTGCTTTTTCAGCGTAAGCCATAGCACTGCTTACGCCTAAACAGATCGTAATGAAGCAAGTGAATGCGGTTTTTTTGTTGATATTCATAATATTTAAAAGCCTTTAATGTGATTACCGGATAAGGTTTGGAACTAAATGCTTTCCAAGCCTTATCATATAGAATTAATCAATGCTTCATACGACTGTTTTTAAAGCTATACAACGTTATGAATAACAATATTTTGTATAACAATGTGTTGACCATCATTTTTAGGTAGCTCTTGTCATGATCTCAGCCCTACTTTGATATGAAGCCACTAATAGAGCGCCTTACAGTTATTGTAGTGGAATCCATATTTTGCTACTATGGAAACCTAGCTAAATAATATAGTTACTATGATGACTGATACTAAAAAAGTGTGTGATCTTTGTGGATTAGCCGTCGAAACGCCGGGTTTTACATTAAAAACTAAAGAGGGTGATAGGGCGTTTTGTTGTGAAGGATGCAAGGGTATTTATCAATTATTAAATGAAGATCAGCTTCTGGCTGAGCCTGATCAGGCTTAATTTCCACCCAATTCAACACTTAAGGAAAAATCAATATGAAGCACGCGCACAATGCTTTGGCTAAAGAAGTTGTCAAAGGATCAATTGTTTCATCCACAGTGCATACGGGGAGTAGGCTTATGAGTAATGTCGCAAAACATCCGGTTCTGGTTTTTGGCTTAGGTCTGGTAGCTGGCTATCTGGTCTATAAATACAGGAAAGAAATAATTTCCAGCACAACCAAGGTGGTAGATGCAGGTAAAGATTTTGTCTTGCAGCAAAAAGAAAACCTGGAAGATATTGTCGCGGAAGGCAAAGAATAACCTGCGGATTCTTCATTAAAGTTGGATCATTCTTTACAGAATGAGTGACTCCATTAACGGGTGTCCTGTCTGCATGAATACAGGACGCCCGTTTTTTTCTAGGGGCTCGTGTTATGGCTGTCCAAAAAGAATTTGTGCTACGTTATCGGGAAGACGGGCATATAAGATTTCAAATACCGGCTCAAATTTGTCATGCTGATGCAGCCAAAGCAATAACGGATGCAATTTCTGGAATAGAGGGCGTCTATCGGGTTAATCTCTATCGCAATCAGCAAAAATTATCTATTCGTTTCGTGGAATCTGTTTGTGATTTCAAGACACTGGCCAAGCAATTGTTTGATTTGCTGACCGATCTGGAAAAAAAAGACGCATTAAAGCCAAAGCCCGTTGCAAAATCGTCCCTGTGGAAAGAAAAGGCTAAATCCAAATTAGATAGCTTTAAAGCAATACGCTGGGCAAAAGAAAAATTCGGTGCGGCAAAAGAAACAGTTCAGGCAGCAAAAATCATTACCAGACTGGGTATGAAAAAACCCAAGGCTTTCATGAAAGATCCGGAAAAAACCGTCATTGATTTTTTTAATGATATTCTGGTGCTTTTTCTTGTCAAGCTGCACTGGAACGATATTACTCAAAACTGGCTTTTAAAGCCCCTTAAGTATCGTTATGAATGGATGGCTCTGTTTTATATGTTCTTTTTGCTGCTCCGTTCACGTAAACAAAAATAGCTACTGTCGTGAGTGAGTGTATTTCATAGATACAACCAACTCATTACAAGACCTCGATGCAGAGAAAATACTGCGTATCGGTACTTTCTCCTGATCGAGCCGCAACCGACTGGCACAATCCCCCCTATTCCTTGGGACTTTCGTTATGGATACACAAACTTCAACTCCAAAAAATTTCCAGCTGGTTCATCAATTAAAAAGGCGCATCAGAATACTGTCGCCCGTCTTGAAAAATGATCAAGAACGCGGCTATATTTTCGAAATTCTTTTAAAAAAACGGCCTGAAATAAAAAAGATTCGCTCGGTTTATGCGTTAGGTTCTGTCGTTATTGAGTTTGATCCAACCAGTTTGCCCAAAAAGAATTTACTTATCTTACTGGATGCAGTGCTGGGTAATGTTGCCCGAAAACAGGCTGATCAGCACCAACAACAAAAGAAGGTCTTTGATGGCCCGGTTCAGGAAGTTGATCTTGCTGTTGAGGGTATGACTTGTGCATCTTGTGCTTTGCTGATCGAAATGGTGTTAAAGCGTGACCCCGGAATCAAGCAGGCCAGTGTCAATTTTGGCACCTCAACCCTGACTGTTCACGGTCAATTAACCAAGGATACTGTGAGCGCCAAGGTAGCCACTTTAGGTTATAAAACCTATGCAATGGATACCCTATCCCAACGCAAAAACCTGATTGAAAAGGAACAGCAGCGGATTATTATGGCTAAACGCCGTTTTATCTGGTCTGGCTTGTTGAGTTTTCCTGTTGTCGTTGTGGGTATGGGTATGCCGACATCGCGCTGGTTGCATTGGCTGCAATTTGCACTTACAACGCCGGTGGTTTTCTGGTCGGGCTGGACATTTTTTGCGAAAGCCTGGCGCTTGGCAAAACAACGAACAGCTAATATGGATACCTTAATTGCGCTGGGAGTGGGTTCAGCTTACGGCTATAGTTTGCCTGCATTGTTCAGGCGTAGTGGACATATCTACTTTGAAGCGGGCGCAGCCATTATCACCTTTGTATTACTGGGACGCTTTTTAGAGGAACGTGCCAAAGGTAAAGCAGGTGAAGCGATCCGTAAATTGGTCGACTTGCAGCCGCAAACGGCGACTCTCATTCGTAATGGGCAAGAAAGTGTTATTGCCGTTGACGATTGTGTCATAGACGATTTACTACTGGTGCGTCCCGGCGAAAAAATTCCGACCGATGGTATCGTTATTCAAGGAGTATCCACGGTTGATGAGGCGATGGTGACGGGGGAAAGTTTGCCTGTTGTTAAAGACGTGGGTCATAAAGTAATTGGCGGTTGTGTTAATGGCAACGGCGCGTTGCGTATCCGTGTAACTGCGGTAGGTATGGATACCGTGCTGGCGGGGATAGTACACATGGTTGACCAGGCGCAGGCAACCAAGTTACCGATTCAAAAACAGGTCGATAAAATTTCTGCCGTATTTGTACCTTCTGTGATGATTTTGTCTGGTTTAACCATGACCGGTTGGCTGCTGTTGGGTGCGCCATTCAGTTTTGCTTTCGGTAGCGCTATCACGGTGTTATTGATTGCCTGTCCTTGTGCGCTGGGTCTGGCAACACCCGCAGCGATTATGGTAGGCGCAGGTCAAGCCGCGCGTGAGGGGATTTATATCCGCAATGGTGAAAGCCTGGAAACAGCGGCAAAGCTCAATGTTATCGTTTTCGACAAAACCGGCACGATTACAGAAGGCAAACCTAAAGTTACAGATTTGCTTAAACTGTCGGAACTGAGCGAAGATAAAATAATCCGGTTGGCAGCTTCAGCAGAACACAACTCAGAACATTTTTTGGGCAAAGCAATAGTTGCTTATGCTAAAGAACAATCTATTGAGTTGCTGGAATGTACGCATTTTTATAGTGAAACCGGACGGGGAATCGAAGCGGAAGTCGATGGCAAAAAACTGTTGTTAGGTAATAAAGCCTGGCTGGTTGAACAAGGAGTCACGGTCGATGGTCTACTAAATGCCGCCAGTGATTTTTCCGGGCAGGGCAAAACTCCCGTCTTGATGGCAATCAATGGCACAGCGGCGGCGGTATTTGGTATTGCCGACAAGCCCAGGCCACAAGCCATGCAAGCTATCCAGCACCTGAAAAAGCTGGGCATACAGACACTGATGGTCACCGGCGATACTGAAAAGACAGCGCATTATATTGCTGGTAAGGTCGGTATTGAAACTGTCATTGCCAATGCCAAACCCGAGGAAAAACTGGCCATCATTCATCAGTTTCAAAAGGACGGCAAAAAAGTCGGCATGATCGGCGACGGTATTAATGATGCCCCGGCATTGGCCGCCGCCAATGTAGGCTTCGCCATAGGTACAGGCACTGATATAGCGATTGAGTCCGCCGATATGACGCTGGTGCATGGGGACATTGCCAAAGTGACTGACGCTATACAGTTAAGTACCGATACCATCAGGATCATTAAGCAAAATCTATTCTGGGCGTTTGGCTATAACGTTATTGCCATTCCGGTTGCATCGATGGGCAAACTTAACCCCATGATAGCTTCTGCTGCAATGGCCTTAAGTTCAGTTTCAGTCATTGTAAATTCATTACGGCTAAGTAAAAAATAGGGTTACAAATGGATCATTCAACGATGGATATGGGTATGCAACATGTTGTTGCTGCCGGTGGCTTTGATTACGGATTGGCCTTTATGGCGGGCGTGCTGGGTAGCGGACACTGTCTGGGGATGTGTGGCGCGTTAGTTTCAGGCTACTTTATGAAAGCTGGCCCCTCAAAACGTTATTTACCTTATTTTATTTATCAGCTTGCCCGGATATTTGTTTACACCCTGGTCGGATTTGCAGCGGCTGCACTTGGCTTTGTTCTGGTTTCAAGTGGCGTGTTCGGTAAAGTTCAAAGCATCTTGCAAATGTTCATCGGTTCGGTCGTTATTATTCTCGCCTTCGGTATTTTAGGCTGGATTCCTTTTCAAGGCTCAGTCAGGCTTTTACCGATGAATTTATTGCGTCGGGGTTACGCGGAATCAAGAACCAAAGGGCCTATTCTCGGTGCAATCATAGCCGGATTGTTAAATGGCCTGATGCCGTGTCCACTGACCTTTGCTATGGCAGTTAAAGCAACGTCAGCAACGACTATCATGGAAGGTGGTTTATTAATGTTGACCTTTGGCGCAGGCACACTGCCAACCATGCTGTTTGTCAGCGTAGCGTTTGGTAAAATGAGCGCCCATTTTAGAGGATTGATGCTAAAGTCCGCTGCACTCATTATGATAGTAATGGGCTGCAATACCATTTACATGGGGTTGTCATTTTATGTTGCAGAAGGCTTCCAGCAGCATAACTTTATCTACGATATTAAAAATCAAATTGATCAGGTTATTCTTTTTCTTGAGCAAATGGTTGATTACTATACTGGCATGATAAAAAATATCCAGGGTAATTAAATCCAGAAAGCTGATTCTGTGGCCTTGGGACATGCCGTTCAAAGTCTGGAGTCAGGTTCTGCATAGAGTAAGCGTGATGCAATATATGACCCCATGAATACTACTATTGCCGATTATCAAATCGGCCAATGTAAGTAATCAAAATTTACAACGGCTAATTTTTCAAAATTTGATTGTTAGAGGTTCCCTTTAGATTTATTCGTATTCTACTCAAACTCTTTAGCAAATTTCCTCAACACTACAACTATATCTAATGCCTTTTTGCCATTGTCAGTCAATGTGTATTCAACCTTAGGTGGTACCTCATTGTATGACTTCTTTGACAAAATACCGGATAAAGTAAGATTTTTTAATTCCTGGATAAGCATTTTTTCGCTAATGTCTGGTATCAAACGTCTTAGTTCCCCGTATCTTTTAGTTCCATCTTCAAGGTTCTTGATAATTAGAAGTTTCCACTTCCCACCTATCATTTCTAATGATTTCCTAACCGGACAACCTGTTCTTAAAGAATATTCCATTAGTTTTTACTACACTCAATTATAAATAATAAATTATACCTTTTTATATCAACCTTACCAAATGGTAAGTACTTGATACTAAGTTTGCACTTGTATAGTATACAGCTACCGTCTGACTTAATTTAAAAGGTTTAATATGAATAAAACGATGAGAGAACAGTCGCTTGAACTGCAAGAACAATTAAAAGATCAAGTTCCTAGCGAAATACTCAATGTGTTTTTAGAGTATGGAGAAGAGCTTGGCAGAACAGATTTTTCTACGCGTGCCAGGAATGTGGGAGACAATGCGCCAGAATTTGAGCTCTTAGACGCTACAGGTGAATTAGTATCACTTCAAAAAGTCTTGAAAGAGGGTTCTGTCGTGCTAACTTTTTATCGGGGAATCTGGTGTCCGTGGTGTAATCTACAACTCAGGACATTGCAGCAACTGTTACCTGAAATAAATAAACTGGGTGCAAATTTGATTGCCGTTTCCCCTCAATCGCCAGATAACACTTTAAGTATGAAAGAAAAGCACGAACTAACCTTTCATGTCTTAAGTGATCAGGCTAACAAAGTAGCCGAGGAATACGGTTTGGCGTTTGATATTGATAAAAAAGTTATTGAAGCCGCTTACAATAAAATTGGTCTTTCGATTCCTTATTTTAACGGAGCAGAGGACTGGAAAATTCCCGTAACTGCCACTTTTATAATTGACCAAAAGGGTATAATTCAGTCTTGTCATGTCAATGGTGACTTTCGATATAGGCAGGAGCCATCCGTTATTATTGATGCTTTGAAAAAAATCATCCCATAATCCAGGCGTTATTGAATAAATCAGATTTGAGCAGGCTATATGGCATCATCTGGGTTTTCTATTTTCAATCACAAACCACGCCTTACATTTCTCCGTCAAATTCTAGCGACTAATTAGTGCCTGAACGGAAACGCTGAAGACCATATAAATAGAGCCTTACAGGCAAAATAATGAATCGAAGATTTACAAAAATTCAGAAGAAATGAT
>JAYTJI010000123.1:0-7075 GCA_043731245.1 Methylococcaceae bacterium
TCTCTTAATACAGTTTGTTTCATGACTTACTCCTAATTTGTCTGCGCTCTATTTTACAGGTCATTTGGCACTGCCAAGCCCAGTAGCTTTTTTCTGTTGCAGATCTGCGCAGATTGAAATGCTGCCATTGTTGTCATCAGTTTATTTCCCATTCACATAGTGCTGTATCTGGCTCAAAGTAAAATCACGCATATTTTCACCTGTTTGGTGGGTGCGGTGCCAGTCAACAATGGCTGCCAGTGTTTCGTCAAGTTGCCAGCGTGGATGCCAATTTAAACGCATTTTGGCCTTTGAACAATCGAGTTTCAAATAATGCGCCTCATGGGGATGGTCGCCTGCATCCAATAGCCAGCTTGCGTCAACACTCCAAGCGGTGGTCAGCTTTTCTACCAGCCATTGCACGGGTTTGGCATCTTCATCGTTTGGGCCAAAGTTCCAGCCTTCTCCGAAAGCGGCACCTTCTTCAAACAGTTTTTGAGCCAGCATTAAATAACCGGATAGCGGTTCCAGCACATGCTGCCAAGGCCTTATAGCATGTGGGTTGCGTATATTTACCGGCTGACCTTGTATGATGGCCCGCATAATGTCAGGGATCAGCCGGTCTTCTGCCCAATCGCCACCGCCAATCACGTTACCTGCTCTGGCAGAAGCTAATGCTACGCCATGATCAGTAAAGTTGCCGGGATTGAAGTAAGAGCAGCGATAGGCGGCTGCCACCAACTCAGCGCAGCCTTTGCTGTTGCTGTAGGGGTCGTAGCCGCCCATGGGTTCGTTTTCCCGATAACCCCATGCCCACTCGCGATTTTCATAGCATTTGTCGCTGGTAACGTTGACGATGGCCCGCACGCTATCAGTCAGTCTTGCGGCTTCCAATAAATGCACGGTACCCATTACGTTGGTGGCATAAGTTTCTATCGGGTTAGCATAGGAGTAGCGTACCAATGGCTGAGCCGCCATGTGTATGACGATTTCGGGCCTATATTTTTCAAACACAGCTAAAAGTGCTGCAAAATCGCGTATATCCGACTCGATATGAATCATGTTTTCTGCAACACTGGCGGCAACAAATAAGCTGGGATTGGTGGGTGCAGCCAGTGCATAACCAATTACTTTTGCGCCCATTGCCTGTAACCATAGAGAAAGCCAGCTGCCTTTAAAGCCGGTATGACCGGTTAGCAGTACGACTTTATCAACCCAAAATGATGGCTCTACCATTTTTTCCACGGCGCTTTTCCGCTTGCCCACAACTCTTCAAGGTGATTTTTATCGCGCAGTGTGTCCATAGGTTGCCAGAAGCCCCTGTGTTGATAAGCCATTAATTCACCTTGAGCGGCAAGTTTAGTAAGCGGTTCACCTTCCCACGCAGAACTGTCATCAGCAATCAAGTCTATGCAGCTTGGCGATAACACAAAGAAGCCACCATTAATCCAGCCACCATCGCCTTGCGGCTTCTCAATAAAACCACGCACAGATTGCCCATTCATATCCAGTGCGCCATATCGGCCAGGTGGCTGAACAGCAGTGATTGTTGCACGCTTTCCGTGTTGTTTATGAAAAGTCACTTGGGCCGATATATCGACATCTGAGACGCCATCTCCGTAGGTAAAGCAGAATGCCTCCTCATTTTCTACATAGCTGGCTACTCGCTTCAAGCGGCCACCGGTCATGGTATCTTCCCCGGTATCCACCAGCGTTATGCGCCATGGCTCTGCATTGCGCTGATGTACTTCCATCCGGTTGCTTTGCATATCAAATGTCACATCGGACATGTGCAAAAAATAATTCGCAAAATACTCTTTAATCACATAACCTTTATAGCCGCAGCAAATAACAAAGTCATGTATGCCATGAGCTGAGTAGGATTTGATGATGTGCCAGAGTATGGGTTTTCCGCCAATTTCGACCATCGGTTTAGGCCGTGTCGATGTCTCTTCACTGATTCGTGTGCCTAGGCCACCGGCGAGAATAATCGCTTTCATAGGTGATGGTTTCCGAATGCTTTCTCAACTGCCAAAGTCACATAATCAAAACTACTGATCTGCCGATGTTCAGCTTGTGGATCGGGCGTGCTATCCCTGGTTAGCCATAATGTTTCAAAACCGGCTGCTTTGGCGGCATCCAGTTCTTCTTTAATATCAGATAAAAATAATAACTGATCCGCAGGAATGCCCAGCTGTCCGGCTATTTTACAATAGGATTCCGGTTCTTTCTTGCCGCCGATATGGGTATCGAAGTAACCGGAAAATAACGTCGTCAAATCGCCGTATTCCGTATGTGCAAATAATAGTTTTTGCGCGTATACCGAGCCGGACGAATAGATGTATAAATCCAGTCCTTTGGCTTTCCATGCCTTGAGGTAAGCAGCGGCATCCGGGTAAACATGGCCTTTGAAATCACCTTTTTGATAGCCTGACTCCCATATCAAACCTTGCAAAGATTTTAACGGTGTGACTTTTTTATCTTCGTCTATCCACTGAATTAACTGTGCGATTATCTGCTCGGCATCAAGTTCTGCACCCACTTCTTTGCAAGTGTCTTCCAATAATGTTTTAACCTGTGGCTCGTCTTTGTGACGGCGGACATAATCAGTCAGATTTGCGCGTGCGTAAGGGAATAATACATCTTTAACAAATGAAAGTGATGATGTCGTGCCTTCAATATCGGTGACAATGGCTTTAATCATGACAGTTCGGCAACGTATTGATCAAAAGTCGGAAAAATTTTGGCAATGTCATTGCCGGTAAAATCGGCGACCCAACCTTCAGGTGTGGTAAACAAGCGTATCACTTTAAAACAGGGGTTTTCACCCATATCAAACCAGTGCGTGGTATTGGCGGGTACGCTGATTAAATCGCCTTGCTCACACAATACCGCATAAACTTTATCCGCGACATGCAAATAAAACAGTCCTCGGCCTTCAATAAAAAAGCGCACCTCAAAATCATCATGCGTGTGTTCAGCCAGAAACTTTTGCCGGAAGGCGGCTTTTTCCGGGTGATCAGGGTTTAAATTAATGACATCAACGGACTGAAAGCCGTATTGTTGCTTCAAGCGCTCTATGGAATCAGCGTAAGCGGCAAGCACAGACTCCTGATCGGCATCGGCGGCAAGTTTACAGTTAGCTGTCCAGCGCTCAAACTGCACACCTATTTTATCAAGCTGGTTCTGGATAGTTGTAAAATCAGTGAATCGCTCACCGTGTTGGGGCTGGTTATCAGCATAAACAGTTAATGCACTCATTAGTTTTTGGCTCCATGCAGGCGTAGTTCACAATCAAATAAAAAGTCCAACGCTTCAAGGTGACGTAGCGCTTCCTGCATTGAACTTCCCCAGGTATAAAGCCCGTGCCCGGCAATGATATAGGCATAGCAGACGGGGTGCTTATCCAAGTAATGCTCTACTTGCCCGGCCAGTCGGGGAATGTTTTGGTCATTGGCAAAAATCGGTACGACAACCCGGCTTTCATGCGTAGTGATACCGGACAGCGCTTTTAACAGCTCATAATCTTCCAGTATGATTTCAGACTTAAAAATCCTTGAAACCAGCGTGGCATTGAGTGAATGCGGGTGCAATATAGCCTGAACGTCTGGAAACCGTTTATACAGCGACGTATGCAATACGGTTTCAGCGGACGGTTTTTTACCGTCCAGGGCTGTCGCATCAGCATCAATCCGCATAATATCGTCCAGTTGCAACTGCCCTTTATGTTTGCCGGAAACGGTAATCGCAATCGTCCCATCAGGCAGCCGCGCGGAAAAATTGCCGCTGGTGGCAGGAACCCAGCCCTTACTGTCAATAAAACGCCCCGCATCAATTATGTGCTGCGCGGCATCAAGAAAAGCGTCGTTATCATTCATTATGTTGATTTTCAGTTAAATAGTCTTATAGTTGCACAACAAAAACATTAATCAGAGGTATTTTATGCAGCACTTTCGTCTTTCTTTTATTGTTACAGCGGTTTGCCTGGCCATAGCCGTTTATTGGGGGGGGCTAATGGGTGCGTTTTTCGCCCTTATTCTGGGGGTTCTCGAAGTCAGTTTATCATTTGATAACGCGGTTGTGAACGCGTCTATCTTAAAGCGCATGGATGAGCGCTGGCAACAGTACTTTTTAACCTGGGGGATTTTGATCGCCGTGTTCGGTATGCGTTTAGTTTTTCCTATTTTAATTGTTGCAGTCGCCACAGGCATTAGCTTTTTAGGTGTAACCGACATGGCATTGCATGATACGGCTACTTATGCACAGCATTTGAACGAATCGCATGTGCAAATTTCGGCATTTGGCGGCATGTTTTTGCTGATGGTGTTTTTCTCGTTTATCTTTGATGAAGCCAAGGAGTTGCATTGGTTGGGGTACATCGAAGAAAAAATGTCCAGCTTTGGAAAACTTGAATCGATTGAAATCATTCTGGCATTAGGGCTTTTGTTAATCACCCAAAACTGGCTACCCGATGAGATTCGCTTAAATGCGCTGGTTGCCGGTATCTCAGGTGTGATTTTATACGTTATCGTGGACAGTTTAGCGGCTTTATTTGAAGATGAGGAAGAAGGCGAAGAAGTCTCGGAAATCATTAAAAAAGGCAGCGTTATGAGTTTTTTGTATCTTGAAGTATTGGATGCCTCGTTTTCATTTGATGGCGTTATCGGTGCGTTTGCGATTACTCAAGATGTGGTCATTATTATGCTGGGTTTGGCAATTGGCGCAATGTTTGTCCGAAGCCTGACGGTGTATCTGGTGCGCAAGGGTACGCTGGATGAGTATGTTTTTCTGGAACACGGCGCTCATTATGCCATTGGTTCACTGGCAGCTATAATGTTAATCAGCATGACGCATCATGTTTCCGAAGTGGTTACGGGCTTGGTTGGTGCGGTATTGATTGGGCTGTCAGTTTTATCATCTATTCTCTATAGAAGAAAGCACGCAGAATAGCGGTTTGTTGGATTTTTTTGTCTATGAATTGGCTGGCTATTTCAGAACAGATTGAATCAGCAACCGGGCAGACATTTAAAGTTGCATTTGCCCATGCGCTTTCTGGCGGGGACATCAATTCCGCTTTTCGCTTGCAAGGCGTCGATAAAGCCTATTTTGTTAAGTTGAATCGTGCCGATTTAGTGGCTATGTTTGAGGCTGAATTTGCCGGTTTGCAAGATATTTCAAGCACGCAAACGGTACGTGTTCCTGTGCCGGTTGTGTTTGGTAAAACAAATGGGCATTCATTTTTGGTGCTGGAACACCTTGAGTTTGGTTGTTCGAATAAATCCTCTGATAGTTTATTGGGGCAACAGCTTGCACTTATGCACCAGCAACAACAGCCGTATTTTGGCTGGCATCGGGATAATACTATTGGCAGTACCTTACAACTAAATAATCAAAGCAATGACTGGTTGGCTTTCTGGCGTCAACAACGTTTGGGTTTTCAATTAAAGCTGGCGGCAGATAAGGGTTATGGCGGCAAACTGCAAGCCAGTGGTGAACGTCTTTGTAGCGATATGGCTGTATTGTTTGATAATTACCTGCCGCAACCTTCTTTATTACATGGTGATTTGTGGGCGGGGAATGTGGCTGTTGATAAACAGGGATGTCCGGTTATTTTCGACCCCGCCTGTTATTACGGCGACAGGGAAGCTGATCTGGCGATGACGGAGTTGTTTGGAGGGTTTAGCCGTGATTTTTATGCGGCTTATCAGGCTGTTTGGCCGCTGGATCATGGCTATACCGCTAGAAAGACGTTTTATGATCTGTATCACATATTAAATCACCTGAATTTATTTGGCGGCAGTTATTTGCGGCAGGCTGAAAGTATGATGGCAATGCTTTTGGCTGAGATAAATTAGCAAGGGTATGCGATAAGATTCTGGGTAACAGTTACATATAGTTAAGCCATTGTTTATATTTGATATTATATTATACAACTATTTCTACATTTTTTTACTAAGGAATGCAATTGCATTTTTCGCGCTCAACTTCCGTTTTCGACCCACTGCCGTCATTCGGATATGGATTTAGGCTTCCCGATACCGGTCATTGGTAAAGCATAGGTGACGGTAGGAGTAAAGATACATTCTCCTCTCTTTTATGCCAGAAATAGCCTGGGAAACGAGAGTGGGAAGCTTTGTAACCTCAAAAACCATAACGTATTGATATTAAAATTATTTTATCTAATAGAAAAAATACCTATTAGAAGTGATCTTTGTTAATCGGTAGAGCTACAAAATCTAACAGCGTTTTGATTGGCTGCAATGTTGAGATTTCCTGAACCTGAAATGCGTATTTGAATATGTCCCATTTTATCGTTTATGCTTTTTCTTTCTTTTACTATCGCCCGCAACTCTCTTTCCACCATATTATCCCTTTTAATCAGGCTTTTTGCTTGAGGATCGCGAGTGATTAAAAAATTTGAAGACAGCTCTTGTATCCTCTTTATATTATCAGGAGTTGGTAAACCAGAACGCGTAAATGGTGTTGTTATTGATAGCGGTTTTGTTATTAACAAATCTTGCCAAATTTTTTCATGATGCCCTGTTTGGCTACCATGGTGAGATACTTTAAATAACGATGAAGTAGACAAGCTTAATTCACTGCTCAGATTATCTTTAAAAATTGCAGACCAACCTGTCTGAAAATTACCTTTTTCTTCTAAGTCAGAACCTAATATCGCTGAAAAACCACCAAAAGAAAAATAAATAGCTACGGCATTAAGATTTTCACTCTCTGGAACAACATTTCTAATGCGATTATCACCAACTTTTGTTTTTAATTGTGCCAGTAAAGAAATGGCCTGTGTAACTGCTGAATCACTAGGAGAAAGGGCGACTAAGCGTGCGGGAATAGCATCTCGATAATCAAAGAAACTGAAGTTTCCCAGTTTTTAAACAAAGCCAATCACGCTGGCTACACCGGATAGAGATTTAATGCAGGGTTTGCGTAATTTATAGCAAACCCCACTTGTGTGGTTTACCTATATACGTCACGCGCACAAAAACTGGGAAACTTCAGTCAAAGAAAGTATGTCTAGTCTTTACTAGCACCAAGCGACCTTTATCACCTGATTTCAGAAATTTTATAATTTCTCCGA
>JAYTJI010000124.1:0-1008 GCA_043731245.1 Methylococcaceae bacterium
TGATTATTAGTGCCGTTGTTATTAGTTTGGCGGTGTTGTTTCAGTAGCCTGTTTTTAGAGTTTCCCCTAAACACAATTAACTGTTAAGGATTACAAACATTGACATTACCAGGCTACAGCTATAGAATTTGCAAAGCTTGAGTTTGTTTTACCGTTATGCTTATCTTTACGAAGTTTTTCCTATATTGCTCGTCCTGTTTATCATAAGTAATTCTTAAATTTCTCAGCGCCACTAGCCTCTTGAGGCTTTAATTACATATTTTACATAGGACTACACAATGACTACTGGTACAGTTAAATGGTTTAACGCCGAAAAAGGTTTTGGTTTTATTCAACAAGAAAGCGGCCCTGACGTTTTTGTTCATTTTCGTAACATCAACAGTTCCGGCTTTAAATCTCTTGATGAAGGCCAAAAAGTACAGTTTACTGTTACACAAGGCCAAAAAGGCCCGCAAGCAGAAGAAGTAACAATCATCTAATTGCAAATAGACTGTAGCCTCCTTATTTGCGGGCTACAGTTTTTTATCTCCCCCTCGCAGCTGCACTACAGATAATTCACGTTAGGCAATGCTGGTGTGGATACCCTTATAGTTTTTCTCATTTTGATGATTGCTTTTGTGGTTTTCATCACCATTCTCCCAAATATCTATACTTTTTGGGCTATCCTCCCGTTCTACAATTTTAGTTTTTGGAAGATCCGTGAAGCATTATCTTCGATTACCGGGGTGGGCGTAGCGGCGAGCACGCCGGAAGTTCTTCGGTCTGCATCAAGCCAATGCCAGCCCCATGGCGTTGGAAGGCTTGACGCGTATCGACTTACGATATAAACCAATATTTCGTCTGTAAGCCACGGATACCCAATGTTTAAGAGGGGGGGGCAAGACAAATTCGCTCTTTTGATTAATTAACAATTAATCTTTAAAAAAACCATCAAGCTTCTGCCGGTCTGATTGTGTATATAAACGAATCAGATTCTTAAAATTCACATCCAGCTCTTGTTTAAGCAGG
>JAYTJI010000125.1:0-1484 GCA_043731245.1 Methylococcaceae bacterium
CAACACCTGCATAACGTGCGGAAATAACCCCAGGCGCACCGTCTAAAGCATCCACAATCAAACCGGAATCGTCGGCGATAGCAGGTAAATTACAATGCAGAGCTGCATTTCTGGCTTTGATAAGGGCATTTTCTACAAAAGTACAGCCAGTTTCTTCCGCCTCGGCAACATTAAATTCCGATTGCGGAACAATCCGGTGTCCGGCAAGAATCGCCTGGATTTCTTTAATCTTGCCCGAATTACCGCTGGCCAGAACAATTTGTTGTGATGATGAAAAAGTCATATAAGGCTCAAGATAAACGTGTTGGTTTTGTACTCTATAAATAATTTTCCAACGCTTCCTGTTGTTTTTCCAGCAATTGCTTAATGCCCAAGCTTGCCAGTTCCAACATCGCATCCAGCTCTTCTTTCCTGAACGCATGACCCTCAGCAGTGCCCTGCACTTCAATAAAAGCAGCTGCATCATTCATCACTACATTCATATCCGTTTCGGCGTTGCTATCTTCGGCATAATCCAGATCCAACACGGGTACACCGTTATAAATACCGACTGATACCGAAGCGACCTGACCATGCAGCGGGTTGGTTTTAATCAGTTTGCGTTTAAGCATTTTTTCTATCGCCAATGATAAAGCGACAAAACCACCGGTAATTGCCGCTGTACGTGTGCCACCGTCAGCTTGTAGCACATCACAATCAATCGTAACGGTATGTTCGCCCAGCGCCTTTAAATCAACTGCCGCCCTTAGTGATCGCCCTATT
This sequence comes from Methylococcaceae bacterium, assembly GCA_043731245.1. GTDB lineage: Bacteria > Pseudomonadota > Gammaproteobacteria > Methylococcales > Methylomonadaceae > Methylobacter_C. The sequence goes on from JAYTJI010000125.1 coordinate 763, forward strand.
AAGCGCTGAATTTCCAACGTGCGGCCACCCTGCTTGCCATAAGCCGCTTCACGTCCCATCCGGCTATGCGTAGAACGTGGCAACATGCCATATTCAGCCGTCACCCAGCCTTCACCTTTGCCTTTAAGAAAGCGGGGGACACTTTTGTCAACACTGGCAGTACAAAGCACTCGGGTATCGCCAAACTCGACCAGCACAGAACCTTCTGCATGTTTGGTATAACCACAGGTAAATTTTATATCCCTGAGTTGATCTGGATTACGGCCGCTAGGTCTCATGTGTGTTCCGGTAAAATGAAAACTGCACAGTATACCTGAACTGAAAGCAATTCGGTTTTCAATTTATCAATCATGGCTGAAGCGGGATGCGATTAAAGGTGCGGTTTAATCTCAGGCTAGAGTCTAGTAATTGGGTAGGGTGTGCTGTGCGCACCTTTTCGACGACAAAGGTGGCGTGTGGTGCGCACAGCACACCCTACCCGAATGAAAAAACCGCATTTTTAATCCTGATTAGCAAGATGCTTCAGCTAGCCCCAAAATTCGTCGTTCCGGCAGGGATTGCCGGAACCCAGCCGCCAAGAAAGGCTTGTAAACATTACATCCATGTAATTTGGATACCCGCAATCCCTGCCGGTATGACGGCTTAGCTGAAACATCTTGCTAAGCAGGTGCCGTTTTGCAATTAATGGTCGAAAACATTTCTTTGCCGCCGGAAGTGGAAGC
>JAYTJI010000126.1:0-2656 GCA_043731245.1 Methylococcaceae bacterium
TTCATTCACCTGCGGACACTTGGTGTATTTATCCAGCACGATGAAATTATTCGATTCGGCAATGGTTTTAGTATAATGAAGCATTATTTTCTACCTGCGACTAGAGCGCTTAGGCTATTAGTGAAATAAGGGGGGAATGTAACCAGCCAAGCTCACTCACCATAGTGTGATTTTGCTCTGACTATTAATACCACACAGCGATCATTTTCAATTCGATAGACAATACGATCTTGAAAACTCAAACGCACTGAATAGTAGCCCGTCAAATCGCCAACAAGGGGCTTTCCCGTCTGTGGCTCTATCGCAATCTTATTGCGTAAAATGTCTTTTAGTTTACTTTTTAGCTTGGGTGTCAGCTTGGCAATGTCTTTTTGTGCTTGCTTGGTAAATTCAATCTGATAGCGATCAACGCTCATAAAGGCTCGCCGAAGACCTCTTCAAAACTTGCGACATCCCCCGCATCCGCTTGCTGAATGGATTCATCAAACTTCTGCTTAAAATTAGGCTGAGACAGCAGATGTAGCGTTTCCTGTAAGCTTTCGTAGTCATCGGCAGACATCATGACGGCATTGCCGGATTTATGCTGAATCTCAATAATTTCGTGTCGTTGACTGGTTTGTTTAATAAGCTCAAAGAACGTTTTTCTTGCTTCAGTTGCGGTCAGTGTCATCATGGTTTTGCCCTCATTTAATGTACTGGATAATGTACCACCGATACTGAGATGGGTAAACAGTACTTATCGGTTCACATGGGTACGAAATTCATTTTTTTTACCCACGTTCTGTGTATAGGGGTAAAAATTCAACTTTTTACCCATGACTTCCCCCAACATCAAAAACAACCCAAATTAGGTAATGTCGGGATCTTGTGTTTGGTCATGGCGTGATAATTCTTGGTTTAGGTGTTGCTAATGTTGGGATGCAATGCTCTCAGCACTGCAGGGAGTTTTTCATTCTCCTGCTATGACACCTCAGCTCAGTGCTGATCGTAGTGTCCGCCAATAGCAAAAATGTAAATGTATTTTTCATCAAACTTGTAGATTAATCGGTCTTTTTGTGAAATACGCTTTGACCAAAGACCCGTTAGGTTGTGTCGAAGTTGCTCCGGCTTACCTTGTCCTGTTGCGGGGTCGGAACGAAGCATTTCTTTAAGTAATTTACATAGCGCTTTATGGAGCGGCTTATCTTTTTCGCGCAGCTCTTCATAAATTGCCCAGGTACTACCCTCAAACACCAGTGATCTCATTCATTTGCTCGTCAGTTGGGGTATAACCTTTTTGTTGGGTGTGAGTGGTTAGGGAATCAGCAATTTGTGCCATTAAGCGGTTATTTTGTAGTACATGGAGTGTTTCCTGCTCCCGCTCCCAGTCGTCGGCACTCATCACCACAAATGCTTCACCTGCACGGCGGGTCACTTTTATCGGGGCGTGATTGATAATCACTTGTTCTACAAAGGTTTTTAGGTTATCTCGAAATTGGTTTACACTGACAGTATCCATAGTCATCTCCAGTTGTACGGGGTTTCCGTACAATATAGCATAGGGACAAGAGTAAAGCCATCATAAGCCGTGCCGCACCCGTCGCTACGCTCTTTGGCTGGTTTTTAAGTCGCCTTTGGGTCGCTCATGGAGAGGTTAGAAGCGTTATTTTGGAAAACTCAACAGCAAGTTCCGATAAGACTCATATTGCTGTTGGCGTAATTCAAGTAAAGTTTCGCTTGAATTTTTCGTGATTTTTAATGTTGCTTTGCAGGTCTTCTGCATCCCAGATTTGCAGTTCCCAGGGAAAATAAAAATTATTCTTGTTTTTAAAGTAAATATGCAAGCCGCGATAGCCTTCTTTATCGCGTAAATACCAGTTTTTCAGTCCCAATTCTTCTTGCCAGTCATCGAGCAAATCCATAACGGATTTTATTTCATCGGCAGTTAGAATAATGCGGGCACCAAAAATATCATTGAGCCAGTTGTTGACCGGATATTGATCGTCAAGGATTGAAAAACGCTCAATCTTGTCATCAATACTTTCACGGGTTTTCACCCGGTAAAAATATTTGATGTCGATAGCCGCCGTCATCAGGTAATCATTGACGCTTTCGTGCAAGGTCAGACGATACCTGTAGATATGGGGCACAGGCACCTGCTTGATGGTTCTGGAGAGGTTGATTTTGTCGATTTTCCCGGTCTCAAAATAATCATTTGAGAACTCACGGTGCAAACGATTAATTTCGCTGACGAGCTGTTTTATCTGGCTGATTTTATCCATGTTGTTTCTCCACAGATTCAAGAGGCGTTTCTGGTGCTGGCTTAGGAAAGCGCAACAACAACTCGCGGTAGTATTCATATTGCTGTTGGCGCAAGGCAATTTCACGCGGCAAGCCTTCGGTGATGGAGTGGGTGAGGGCATCGAATTTGTCTAAGATGGCAACGATGCGGGCTTGTTCGGTGAGTGGTGGAAATGGCAAACGCATACCTTCAAAGGTTCCCATATTGATATTATCCTGAGCGCTACCAGTGCTTTTCGATTGTAGTTTCGTTTTAAATATTCACCAAAACGGTGACATCGTAGCGATTGGCCTGCGTGCCTTTTTGTTCAAACTGCTTAATCACCTGCACTTTATTGCGGGCAATATTTTGCTTATCTAATAGGTATATGTTTTG
>JAYTJI010000127.1:0-2512 GCA_043731245.1 Methylococcaceae bacterium
AACTGTGCCAAGGTATTGCATAAACTGCCTTGTTGAAGAATGCGTAGAACTGAATTTTCAAGGAACACCACATCATCGTCAGGGCTAATCCGTTCCAGAATAGCGACATCAATGGGTGACTGAAAAATAAGATGTAGCATGTTAATGACTATCCGTTAATTTAAGCCCGATGATTCCGGCAATAACTAGAGTAATAGACAATAACCGGTACCAATCGACAGATTCTTTAAATAACAGTATGCCCAATATAGCCACACCCACGGCTCCCATCCCCGTCCAAACGGCATAGGCGGTACCTAGGGGCAAAGTTTTAAGCGCCCACATTAACAAACCAAAACTGCCAATACCTGAAATGGCAGTGAGCAGACTGGGCCAAAGTTTGGTAAACCCCTGGTTATATTTAAGACTTAAAGCAAAAATTATTTCTACGAAACCCGCAGAAAATAAAAGCAACCACGCCATGAACACGCCTCTTTCTTTGTACATAAAAGCTGGGTATTTTACAATAGTCTTCTAAATAACCCTGCACTCAATCTAAACTACTTAGTAATGAATCTCTCATCGCCAACCGCGCAACGAAAAATACTGACAGTTACACAATTAAACAGGGCAACCAATCAATTGCTCGGCGAACATTTTCTGAGTGTTTTGGTTGAAGGCGAACTATCCAACACAGCGCAACCCTCGTCAGGGCATCTTTATTTTTCTCTGAAAGATGCTAATGCCCAGGTACGCTGTGCAATGTTTAAAACGCAACAGCGCAGACTGAATTTTAAACCGGAAAACGGTAAACAGGTGGTCGTTAAGGCGCAAGTCAGTCTGTATGAACCCCGAGGTGATTATCAGCTCATTGTCGAAACTATGGAAGAAGCGGGGGACGGTGCTTTACGCAGGGCGTTTGAAGCGTTAAAGCTAAAACTGGCGGAAGAAGGTTTGTTCGATACCGCAAACAAAAAAAGCCTTCCTGCTCTGCCTAAAACAATCGGGGTTATCACGTCACCATCTGGCGCAGCTATCAGGGATATAATCACTGTATTGCGAAGACGTTTTGCAGCGATACCGGTTATTATTTATCCGGTTGCTGTACAGGGAGAGAACGCAAAATTTGAAATCGCCAGGGCGATAGCGCTAGCCAATGAACATCAGCAATGCGACATTATCATTTTAGGGCGCGGCGGCGGATCGCTTGAAGATCTCTGGGCCTTCAATGAAGAAATGGTTGCCCGCGCCATATTTGCCAGTGAAATCCCGATAATTTCAGCCGTAGGTCACGAAACAGATGTAACCATCGCAGATTTTGTCGCCGACTTACGCGCCGCAACGCCATCGGCTGCCGCAGAACATGCCACCCCGGATCAACAGGAATGGCTATCCCGATTCCTTCATTTGGAAGCGCGGTTGCATCAACAACTGCAACGCAAGTTAAGCCAGAAACAGCAAGCATTGGATTGGTTGGCCAAACGACTACAACAGCAACATCCTGGCCAGAAACTGGCAAGAAATGCCCAACGGTTGGATGAACTTGAGTCAAGGCTTAATCAGTCCATGCAGACAAAACTCCGCCATAATAAAAGCCTTGTTGACGAAAAAATAGCCAAATTATGGCAACACAATCCTGCTGTAACCATCAACAATTATAAACAAAAACAGGATTATTTGAGCAAGCGCCTGATTACTGTAACCACCCACAAACTGGAATCGTTTAAGCAGCGATTATTAAACGTCAGTCAGACATTACATGCAGTCAGCCCATTAGCGACACTAAACCGGGGCTATGCGCTGGTCGTTCACCAGCCATCCGGGCAAATCATACGCTCTACAGAACAGCTAAGGCCGGGGGATAGGGTTGAAACACGTCTTGCTGAAGGCAGCTTTATCAGTCAAGTTAAAGAGATTGGATAGGGGGGAATTTATCCTCAGGCATCATTTACAATGGCATTTTGAGAAAAGGCCATTGTTGTCTCACCTTGTAATAAACCCCGTCCGGCTCACTACACGACTCAACCAGACAAAATGATTCGGCATGCCAAACAATCGGCTCAAAAGATATATCCGGCAAATACTGAGCATGTCTGGCGAGGGTAATATGGGGTTTATAAGGCCGGGTATCAGTTTGCAAGCCGCAATTTGTAACTTCTTTATTTAACGCGGTCACCAATATGTCCAGCTCATCGGGCGGGTGCGAACAGGTAAGGCATAAAACTTTGGGTTTATTCCAATAACTTAATTGGTCAAAGGTCAAGACCAAAGGTTTGGCAGAAATCTCGGTGACGCTGTGTTTAATTAACAACTCAGAGGCGACATCAACATTGCCTATAAACACTAGCGTTACATGGAAATTTTGTGGCTGTACTGGGCTGAATCCTTTAGCCTCGATAGCTTGACTCAGACGAACCAGTTTCAGCCTGATCTTATCGTCAGGCCATAATGCAAAAAATAATCTTGAAGAATCATTCACTGTTTACACCTGGGAGAGATGTAGTGTTATGCAATTCTATGAGGTTCTAGCCAT
>JAYTJI010000128.1:0-7874 GCA_043731245.1 Methylococcaceae bacterium
TCTTAAGCCTCTTGTCATATGCCAACGCTCAAGATTTCTCGGCAACTGCTCCTGCGTTGCTCTACCTCCTGCATCCATGCAGTCGTCCCGTTGGTCGAAATGACAGTACAATCAGGCATCTTGCGAGAAAACGCTGAATAGTTACGACTGAACTTGCTTTAGAATTACACCTATCCTGCCAGTCGTTTAGGACTGACAGGACAGGTGGGGACTACTTAATTTCTTGGGTATGACTATTACATTTGCGATTGCAAATAATTTTGCAATCCCACTTTTTCAATTAATTCAAGCTGTGTTTCCAGCCAGTCTATATGTTCTTCCTCGCTTTCCAGGATATTTGAAAATAGTTCACGGGAAACAAAATCACTGACCTTCTCGCAATAAGCAACGGCTTCTCTGAGCAAGGGGACTGCAATGTGTTCAAGTTTTAAATCACAGTTGAGCATTTCCTGGGCATTTTCACCTATCATCAATTTGCCCAGATTTTGCAGGTTAGGCAGACCTTCCAGGAAAAGAATCCGCTCGATAATTTGATCAGCATGTTTCATTTCATCAATCGATTCGTGATACTCCTTTTCGTTAAGCTTACTAAACCCCCAATGTTTGTACATTCTGGCGTGTAGAAAATACTGGTTAATCGCAGTGAGTTCGTTTTCCAGTGCTTTATTCAGGTAGTCAATGACTTTTGCGTCGCCTTTCATAAGAGTATCTCTTGTCTAATGGTTAAAGAATGGGGTGATTTTTTGCAACGGGTAACTCAGTTCCTTGCTTAAGTAGATTGGTTACTTCTTTATTACATTTTCCACAGTCCTTGCCTACTCCGAAACAATGAATTAGCTGTTTACGTGTGCAAACACCCTTTTCGATGGCGGTTAAAATTTGCGAGTCAGTTACCGCTTTACAAACGCATATATACATTGTGCCTCCTTTAGACCCTTTTTTGATAACTTGCCTACTTAATAAAAACAATGGGTTGCAACAGCCACAAGCTCCCTCTCCTGCTGGAGAGGGTTGGGGAGAGGAGAATAAAATCAACTGGTTATATCCCCCTCATCCCAGCCTTCTCCCTCAAGGGAGAAGGCGCCGACACTTTTGTCTATAGCTATGCCTTAAGTGGATGGCTTTTAACGTCTTCGCCGCTGCACGGTTTGCGGGTCGACAGTGATTTGACGATAAATTTCCACTCTATCGCCATCTTTTACTGGCGTATCCAATGCTGCAATTTTGCCGAATATACCCACCTTTTGGTTGCCCAGGTTTATTTCAGGATAGAGCTTTAGTAAACCGGACAGCTTGATCGCTTCCTCTATAGTACTGCTATCAGGCACTTCCAGGCGCATCCATAATTGTCTATCGACTTCTGCGTAACAAACACCGACGTTCATAACAATGTCTCCTCTTTTATTCTATTCAGTTATAGCTTCACTTAACACAGCGGGTTGTACTTTTTTCTGCGCGAGTTTTTGGTCTATCAGACGTTTACCGACAATCAGAAACGCAAGCATAATGAAGCCACCCGGCGGCAGCGCCATTAATAAAAAACCTTTATAATTGGGAATAACGGTGATTTCCAGAAACTTGAATGATTCGCCCAGCAACAATGAGGCATTGGCGAAGAGCGTACCCGCAGAACTAATTTCTCTAGCCGCTCCCAGGGCTACAAGGACAAGGGTAAAACCCAGACCCATCATGAAGCCATCCCATAAGGCATGTTTTACCGGCTGTTTGGAGGCAAAGGCTTCGGCGCGACCTAATAGAGCGCAATTGGTGACGATCAAGGCAATGAACAAGCCCAGCACTTTGTAGAGTTCATGCGCCCAGGCATTCATTAAAATATCCACTAAAGTCACCAGCGCGGCGATAAGCAGCACGAAAATCGGGATACGAATTTCACTGGGGATTAAATGCCGCGTCAGTGAGATGAGCCCATTGGATGCCGTGATAACCACCAGTGTCGCAAGGCCCATGCCCAGCCCATTGGTTGCTGTGCCCGTCACTGCCAGCAAGGGGCACAGTGCCAGATTTTGACCGAAGACGATATTGTTATTCCAAATACCGTCGCTGGCGATTTTACGATAGGTTTCTGAGATGAACATGACCATTTCCTCAAGGATTAATGAGTTGTGCCTGATGCACTTTGAACAATTGCAAGCCGCGATAAGTTGCTTGTACCGACTTGCGCGGGGTGATGGTAGCGCCTGCAAATTGGTCAAATACACCGCCGTCTTTTTTAACCGCCCATTGTGCCGGCGTTAAATTGTCCAGGGAGCGGCCGACAAAATTCAATATCCAATCCGATTTGGCCACTTCAATCTTGTCGCCCAGGCCGGGCGTTTCCTTGTGGCTAAGTACACGCACACCCAACAGTTTGCCGTCGCGGTCTACGCCCATAATCATATTGATTGCGCCCGAATAGCCATCAGGTGCAATAAATTTAAAACACACGGCAGTGACTTTTCCGGGTTTTTTAGCCAGATAAACTGTGGTTTCATTAGCGCCGATATTATAGTCGGCGGATGGGATCGTTAGCGTGTCTTGCAGCATGTCATTATCATGCAAGGCGGCAGGTACGACTTCTTCAAGCGATTTTATTAAATCTTCGTTGAGCCGCTGTTGTATCGTGCCTTGTGTACTGCAATTGGTAACACCGAGCAACACACTGGCAAGCAGGGCGAAGCCAGCTAACACCCCGGTTTGAAATTCCAGTTTGGGTCGTAGACGGGCCAGGTTCGACGGTTCCAGCCAGTTTTTCAGAAATTCCTTGTAAATTGCTGCTTGCTCTTTCAAGCGTTCAATTATTACGGGGTCAAGTTTCATGGCTTACGCTCTGGTTCAAGTATTGTAAAACTTTGTGGGAGCGGCTTTAGCCGCGATTATCGGGGTCAAGTTTCATGGCTTACGCGATTATCGCGATTATCGCGGCTAAAGCCGCTCCCACAGCAATACTACGATTTTGGGATTTCAAGAGGCTTGCCTTTGCGGTCACGCCCGTAAATTCTGGGTCGAATGTAATGATCTATCAGCGGTGTCGCAGCGTTCATCAACAACACGGCGAACCCCGCACCTTCGGGGTACGCTCCCCAGGTACGAATCACGAAAATCAAAAGTCCGCAACCTGCACCAAAAACCAGCTGTCCTGTCTTCGTATTGGGCGAGGTGACATAATCAGTGGCTATAAAAAAGGCCACGCACATCAAAGCCCCTGAATTCAAATGCAAAAATGGACTGACATAATGTTGATCATCCAGGACATAAAAAATGCTGGCCAATGCCGTAACCGTCAGTAATAAAGAAACAGGAATATGCCATTGAATAACGCCCTGCTTGATTAACCAAACGCCGCCTAAGCCCAGCAATAGTGCGGAAGTTTCACCCAGACTACCGCGTGTCCAGCCGATAAAGTTTAGTAATCCAGAATAGTCTTTTAATATTTCTGATAACACATGGTTTTGCGAGAACTCGGTTTTGATAAACCCTAGCGTGGTCGCGCCCGTAGTCGCATCTAAATTTTTCAAGCCTGCAAAAGTGATATGCCAGCTTTCTAATAAACCCGGTGACTGTGAAAAAAATAATGGCGATACATTCGCCCAGGTGGTCATTTCGATAGGGAAGGAAATCAGCAAGGCGACTCTGGCTAGCATGGCTGGATTAAACAGGTTTTGTCCCAAGCCGCCATAAACCTGTTTGCCTAAAATAATCGCCAGTCCAGAGCCAACCACGCCTATCCACCAGGGAGCCCAAGGCGGTAGCGTCATCGCCAGTAGCCAACCGGTCAATACCGCAGAGCCATCCATAATGACCGGTGTGGCAGTTCTGTTCGCCAAACGCAGGCAAAAGGCTTCAAAAAAAACCGCTGATGACACGGTAATGATAAACAGGTTCAAAGCCGGCCAACCAAAACACAAGAGCCCAAATGCGGTTGCAGGCGTAATAGCTAGCATAACCTGCCACATAATATGACTGACACTGGCTTTAGCGCCAACATGTGCGCCGCTGCTGGGTTTCAGGTGTACCATCATGCCAATGCCTCCTGCTCGGCTTTTAGCCGTTCCCGTTCTGCCTTTGCAGCCAAGCGGGCTTGCTCCTCTTCAAGTTGTTGCCGGGCTATGCGTTCCATACGGATATTGCGCTGATCTATCAAGCGTTTGGTCTGTTCGGATTTGTGTTGGGCTTGCTGTCTGGCTGCGACTTCACCGGAGGCATATTTAAAATACTGCACCAAGGGAATGTTGGAGGGGCAGATATAGGAACAGCAACCGCAACTGATACAGTCCTTTAAGCCTATATCAACCGCAACATCCAGTTGATTAATACGGATATTGTTCGCCATATCCAGGGGCCGTAATCCCGCCGGACAAACTGTGACGCAACTGGCGCAGCGAATACAGGGCTGTTCATCGGTACTTTTCAATTCGCTTTGCGTTAATGCCAGAATGCCGCTAGTGGCCTTGACCGTAGGCAGACCGGTATGCGGCAAGGAATCACCCATCATCGGGCCACCCATGATGATACGCGCGGTTTGTTCTGAATTCACCTTGCAAAAGTTGAACAGTTCAGAGATTAGCGTTCCCAGTGGCACTTCTACATTCATAGGAATCGCTACCGCGCCACCCGAAACGGTTATTACCCTGCTCACCAGCGGTTGTCCATGCCGGATGGCTTTATGGACGGCGTAAGCAGTGCCGACATTATGAATAGTCACGCCGATTTCCGAAGAGCGGCAACCAACCGGAACTTCCTCGCCGGTCACATAACGGATCAATTGTCTGTCCCAACCCATCGGATAGCGGGTAGGGATTTGTATCACCTTGATTGAAGGGTAGGGCAGGGCGGCGGCTTGCATCGCAAGATAGGCCTGCAATTTATTGTCTTCTATTGCAACTACGGCTTGTCCGGTTTCCATGCCATGCAGCATCAAACGGATGCCGTCGATAATCTGTTCGCTGCGTTCCTGCATCTGTCTGTCATCGCAGCTTAAATAAGGCTCACATTCCGCCCCGTTAATAATCAGCGTATCAATTCGGTTTTCGCGCCCCATATTGAGCTTAACTGCTGTAGGAAAGGTTGCGCCACCCAAACCGACGATACCCGCTGCACCGACGCGTAGACTAATATCTTCAGGTGTCAACTGGAACGGGTCGCGGGGCGCTTGCACAGGTATCCATTCGTCTTTACCGTCAGTTTCCAGCACGATCATACGAATCGGCAAGGCGGACGGATGTGGTGCGGGATAATCATTAACATCAAGAATGATGCCCGAACTGGGTGCATGTACGGGTGCTGAGATCATGCCTTGACTGTAGGCCAATAACTGGCCTTTAAGTACTTTATCACCAACTCGAATCAGAGGTTCAGCAGGTTTGCCCACATGTTGTTGCAAGGGGATATACAGCTTTTCCGGTAAAGGGAAGTTATAGATTATGGATTGCGTAGCTGTTGCGGCTTTGTTTTCTTCCGCATGTACGCCACCTCGAATGCGCGGTTTTGAGAGAAAATTTAGCATACTGCGCTACTCTCTAAAGGCAGAACAGGTTTAGTCCAGCGCCAGTTACGCAGAGTGATCTCAATCGGGTGCATTTGCAAACATTCGGTCGGACACACCTCTATACATTTCTTACAGCCTATGCAGGCATCTGCGACAACGGCATGAATTTGTTTGGGTGCGCCGACAATGGCATCGGTGGGGCAGACTTTAAAACAGCGGGTGCAGCCGGTGCAGGTGGCTTCACTGACTCTGGCAACCAGTAATTCAGGTTCTTTTACGTCGCTTAAATCCAGGTCTAATCCTAATAAAGCGGCGATTTGTTCAGCCAGGGCACTGCCACCGGGAGGACACATCGTAGCGGTCGCTTTGCCCTCGGCTAAGGCTTCAGCGGCTGGTCTGCAACCCGGAAAACCGCATTGACCGCATTGTGAACCGGGCAACAAAGATTCCAGCTCATCGACAATCGGACTGCTTTCAACTTTTAAATACTTGCCGGCAATACCCAGCAAAAAGCCTAAAACCAGCCCTAACAGGGTTAAACTGACAATCGCAGATAAAACATACATGGCTGATTTCCTGTCACACTTTAGTATTAAGTCCGGCAAAACCCATAAATGCCAGTGATAAAATTCCGGCGGTAATAAACGCAATTGGCGTTCCTGCAAATAACGCCGGGACTGTCATTAATGCCAAACGCTCACGCAAACCCGCAAAAAGCACCATCACCAAAGTAAAGCCCACAGCTGAACCAAAACCAAAAATCATACTTTGCATAAAACCGTAATGTTCCTGTACGTTTAATAACGCCACGCCCAAAACTGCACAATTGGTAGTAATCAATGGTAGGAAAATACCCAGTATTTGATACAGCACCGGACTGGTTTTATGTACCACCATTTCGGTGAACTGCACCACCGCAGCAATTACTAGAATAAATGCAAGTATGCGCAAAAACTGAATATTAAAAGGAGCGAGAATAAAATGTTCCAGTATCCAGCTGGTCATTGCCGCCAGGGTCAACACAAAAGTGGTTGCCAAGCCCATGCTTAATGCGGAGTCCAGTTTTTTTGACACACCCATAAACGGGCATAGCCCCAAAAACTTTACCAGCACCACGTTATTAACCAGAGCCGTGCCTAATAAAAGTAAAAGATATTCACTCACTGTTTTCTCCACGATTGGGTGCTGTTTGGAAGCATTTGTAATTTGTATCAGCATCAATTATGCCAATCTAGTAATTACGCTGAGACATTAAGTTTCCTGGACTAGTGATGTGTATTAGAGACGAAATCAGCTTGTTAAATACTGTTGCAAGTAATACAACTCTGCATGGATAAAAATACGCGTGTCGTAAACCTTACAAAAGGCATCAGCTACGCACTGGCCTGCTTTGTGAGTTGAGATATGACTGGGAAGTATGCGCAAAGCACTTGTATCAATATAGGCACAAATTTTGCTTATTACATTAAAGCCCATCTCAAGCCCCGGTCATAATTATGAAAAAAACGTCATTGCAATATTTACGGACGCATACCAATATTGATAGCGTCATTGATGAGCTTGCACCTAAATTTCTCGGAGAAGGTTATGCAAGTAACGTTGACCGGACGCCTTATGGGTTATTTGTTGAAACGGTTGAACAGGTGCCGATAGCTATTTCAATTACCGACAAAAAGGCAAAAATTCTTTATGTTAATGAAGAGTTTACGAAGGTTACGGGTTACCAGCCTGCCGATGTTCTTGGTAAAAATGAGGCGTTATTATCGGACAAATCTACACCCAGGGAAGTGTATTACGATTTATGGCATACCATCAGTAGTAAGAAAGTGTGGCATGGAACATTGTGTAATCGGCATAAATTCGGGCATCGCTATCTAGCCGATTTAACGATAGCGCCCATTTTAAATGAGCAGGGCACGATTACCCATTACATAGGCATGCACAGAGATATTACCCAGTCCTATGAAGCTGAAAAAAAAGTTATTAATCAAAAATTATTGATTGAATCGGTCATCAATTCATCACCTATTGCTATGGTGGTTATTGATGATCAGGATCAGGTGATTTTAGATAATCACATGTATAAAGCCCTGGTGAGTGATCTTGATAAAGGTGAGCCGGCAGCCTTTTTTTTACAGTTATTGCGAAATGAGATGGGAGATTTATGGCAGCACACACAAAGCAATAAACAGGGTTTTAATAACCGTGAATTTAGAATTGAAGGCAAGGGCAACCGGAAAACTCACTGGTTTTCCTGTGCGGGAAGCTGGTTTATGGAGAATGAAGTCAATGCGGATGCGTTTTTTGAGAATACTCCGAAACAATATTTGATATTAACCATAACGGACATTACCCGGCAACGTAAGCAGATGGAGGAGTTGCATATTCA
>JAYTJI010000129.1:0-4488 GCA_043731245.1 Methylococcaceae bacterium
TTTTTAAGCCTGTTTTCAGAATACTTTCACAGTCTCGCTAGCGCTAACCCAACCTACGGACAGCAAACTACTTGTATAGCTTAGTGCCCTACTTCAACCCTGGCGCCCTTGGTCTGACCAATTTCAGCAAGGGTTTGGTTGAACCAAGGGGCATCAAGATCAAAAGGTTTGCCGCCTTTGATGCGCGGGAATTCAATGGCACGCAGAACACCGCCACGATCTTCATCGTGGCCTATTACGCCGGATTCGCGACGAAAGGCACATTCGACCGCCAGATCAGCGCAAGACTTAATCAGGCGAATGTCTTCGACATTGGAAGCGGCGGCTCTGGCAAAATAGCCGGATTTTTGAATCAGGGTTTTTTCCGCACCTAACATTTCCGCAAATTGTTCGCCAAACCATTTACCTGGGTTGACGGCATCAAGCTTTACATGACCGAAGGCGTCGCGCGGCACTTCCTGGCCTTTGGCCTGCATTTCGGCAACAATGGATTCCACACCAGCACCTTCGGAAACGAAAATGTTTACGCAGTCTACTTTGTCCATGACTGCACGAAGACGTTTGGCTTCGGCAGCAATATCGATAGTCATTTCCGGAATAAATATGCCGTGAACTTCAAACGCATTGCGGTCAAGACCGAGTTCAGGCAACCATTCAGCGCGATCAAGCAACTTACGGTATTCCTGAGCGGTAGCGGCAGTGAGCCAGCCGCAACTGCGCCCCATCACTTCATGGACAATGAGCATACGCGGGTTGGCATTGTTCTCAGCGACAACGTTCCAAAAGTAACGGGCGCCCTGCTCTGCCGCCGTCCAGGCACCCAGTGATTGCTTGATAGGAAAGACATCGTTATCAACGGTTTTGGGCAAACCGATAACGGTGAGACCGTAATTATTATTAGCAAGGAACGCGGCGAGATCAGCGGCAGCGGTATTGGTGTCGTCGCCGCCTATGGTGTGGAGAATATCGACGCCGTCCTTAACCAATTGATCAGCGGCTACCTTTTGCGGATCCTGGCCTTCCTGGACCAGGCCGCGTTTTAGGCAGTCTTTAACGTTGGTCAGTTTTACGCGGCTATTGCCAATCAGCGAGCCGCCGAAACGGTGCAGAAGTCCGGCTTTTTCACGTATTGCCGGCGTGACGGTATAAAAATCGCCAAGCAGCAGACCTTTGTAGCCGCTACGATAACAGATGATTTCAATGGTAGGGTCGATTTCGGTGTAACGCTCGATAAGGCTACCGATAGCTGAGTTGAGGCAAGGGGCCAAACCGCCCGCTGTAAGAATTGCGACTTTTTTGGGTTTATTCATAGTGTGTAAAATGTGAGGTTAGACAAAAGTTATGTAAAGAGAGCAGCGTTGCACTCTTTGATATATCGATCCACTCCAGAATTCAAACAACACAGAATCTTTTCAGGGCTTGCTCTGCTATAGCGCAGCAAAGAGAATTCCAGCTTGTTCGTTCGGCTTAGGACTCCGATGGCTGGCGATTTTACCATATTACAAAAGAATCTCTTTTGTTTTGTTTTTAATGGTATGTGATTAAAAATGCGGTTTTTTTCATTCGGGTAGGGTGTGCTGTGCAGATCAAACGCCACTTTTACTACGGAAAAGGTGCGCACAGCGCACCCTACTGAATTGGTAGCCTGAGATTAAACTGCATTTTGCAATACATCCTTCATTAATACATTTAAGGTTACGCTATCTTAACCAATACTTCTCCACGACCCATTTCTGACATATCCCCAGCATAGCGCTGGACACGGTTGAATGCGCTAGCCTTATCGGCAAACCGGGAGTTCAGCAACTTAAATGACGCAAATAAGATGGGCAAAAATGCCAACGTATGTGCGCCGCAATCATTAAAACTGGCCGAAAGTTGTGGCTGATTCCACAACAACAACGTACCCCGGCGCATTGCATAGCCTAAATACCGGCCCGTTTGCCCCATGACGGCAATGGTTCCGGCGGTCATGCGGGAACCACAATAATCTCCCGCATTGCCTTCAATCAGTATATTGCCACGGCGCATGTGATCACCGGCGCGTTCACCGACATTACCTTTAACCAGTATGGTGCCGCCTTTCATACCCATTTTATTGCCTGGTAGTGCCGCGCCTAAAAAGTCCCCCACATTACCGGACACCTCCAAATAACCTTTTTTCATTTCACAAGCGGCGTAAAGTCCGGCATTACCGGCCACTTTAATCTCGCCCGATTTCATGCCAAAAGCCAAATAAGCACCCACATCACCTTCCACGCTTATACTACCGCTTTCGAGTTCTTTACCAATAAAATCAAGCTTAGCTACACTGTTTTTAATAACAATGTCTTGCGTATCAGAGCCGTCAATCGTAAATAACTCATCAACGCGCAGCTTGCGCTTGCCGCTTTGCAAGGTTAATGCGGCAATATCAGCCATTGCCAAATCTTTTAATTGATGGCACACCAGTGGCGACATATCAACGCGTTGATCGGGTGCGTATTTCAGCGTGAATGTTAAAGCGCTCATGCCATAATCTCCTGTAAATGAAAGTGGAATGGCCCCAGTTTGCCCCCATAATTACCTGCACTAATACGCTTGATGCCATTAGCCGCACCCAAATCACAGACAGCTTGAATACCTACCCGCATGACTTTAGCGATGTCTTCTTTGGTCAAACCATCAATAACAATTTCCATCACTGACTCAATCTCAGGCGACAAATCGGTTTTAGTCACGCCTTTTAAGGTAGGGCAAAAAGCATCATTGGTTGATGCATTGAGGGTTGTATATTTTGAACCTACTTTAGAGCCTGAACGCACAACGCCACCCGGAAAAGGCATAATCACATTAGAGATTTTTCGCATTTCTTCAATAGCGGCTTCGCAGGCTGCCAGCGCTTGCGGTTGTGATTCGGCCAGCACTAGAAAATTACCGCCACCGACGGCATCCACTTGACCTGTCGTGGCTTCCGCTAAAAACTCACCATCCATTACCGGAATGCGCCAGTACCGTTTGCCGGAGATAGCTTTAGCAATCTGAAAACCATCACCAAAATAACGCAGGTTTTTACCCAATGGGATTCTAATGCCCCCATCAATACCGGCAAACAGAGCTGAAGTAGGCGAGGTTAGCACGCACTGCCCGGCTCTGGTTTCAAGCTGTTTAGCCAAGCCTTTGCCGCCCATGGCAAATATCATGATCGATACGCCGGGACGACCATCGGGGGTTTCGTTAGGACTTAAAGTTCTTTCGATACCCGCTTCACAACCGCAAGCAATCACAGAAGTTGCGAAGCCGGTCATAGCCTGTGCTGCAATCATCGCCCATTTTTCGTTTTGCGCGGTGATAATGGCGCGAGTGGCTTTCATGGGAAAAGCTTCCGCAAAAGTTGCGTCAATGGTAACGCCGTTAATAATCATATTATTATGCTCATGGTTGTTTAATGCCAAATCGAACCCGTCAAGTTTTTAAACATTCACAAGTTACAGCATTTTCAGTATCGATTAGTTATATTCAATGGAGTACAAACCTAGGTTTGTACTCCGCTGCTAATAATTAATGCTATTCACCTGATATAAAAACGCTGTATGTTTAAAATCCGTATCACCAAATTGTAAATGATAGGTTCCAAATAACGAAATAGTACCAAACCCCTGCAATGTTGTCTGTGTTTCTATTCTACTGCGCTTCTTAATATTAAGGTTGAGGACAATCCTTTTCGCAGTGTTTTTCTTCAGTTGCAGCAGGTGCTGACTGAGGAGCTGGTGCTGGTTGCGCTACCGGCTCTGGTGCTGGCGGTGGCGGCGCAGGTTGCGGCGATGGCTCCGGTTGTGCCTGCGGTGCAGGCTGGTAAGAGGGCTCTGGCTGTGCTTGCGGTTCTGACTGATAAGAAGGTTCAGGCTGTGCTTGCGGTGCAGATTGGTAAGAAGGTTCAGGTTGTGCTTGCGGTTCCGGCTGATAAGAAGGCTCGGGTTGTGCTTGTGGTTCTGGCTGGTAAGAAGGCTCAGGCTGCGCTTGTGGTGCAGGTTGGTAAGAAGCCTCTGGTTGTGCTTGCAGTTCTGGCTGATAAGAGGGCGCAGGCGGTGCTTGTGGTTCTGGCTGATAAGAAGGCTCAGGTTGTGCTTGCGGTGCAGGTTGATAAGACGCCTCTGGCTGTGTTTGCGGTTCTGGCTGATAAGAAGGCTCTGGCTGTGCTTGTAGTTCTGGCTGAACTGGTTGAAACGCAGGAGTAGATTCCGATCCGACTTGCGACGGAGTTTCTGGGAGAGGGTTTGATATTGATAGAGGCGATGATAAATCGTCAGTAGCCGGAGTAGGGTTAAGGTTATTTACAGGCAGTGAATCAACCGATTGTCCAGGTAGCGGTTCATAGTTAATAACCTTGCCTTGGGGAGAATCTGGTGTGACTACTGTAGATACAGCTTCTGGCGCTGGTGGTATGCTTTGCACAGCTGAAGGCACACAATCCACCGTACAGGGATTACTAGACCCTGTTTCGATACT